>JAFWOB010000189.1 GCA_017510065.1 Parasporobacterium sp. | reverse complement strand
GTGGGAGGCTGCTGCGGTACCACGCCGGCCTATATCGAAAAGCTGGTACAGACCGTAAAGGGCTGACAGGGCGGACGATAACGGCCAGATACAATCAAAAAAGCAGGAGAGAGTAAGTTACATGAGTAAACTGATCATGAGCGGAAATGAAGCGGTGGCAAGAGGCTGCTATGAAGCAGGCGTTCATTTTGCCGCTGCTTATCCGGGAACCCCCAGTACGGAGATCCTGGAAAATATCGGCGGATTGTATCGGGATGAGATCTATTCCGAGTGGTCTCCGAATGAAAAAGTAGCAGCAGAAGCAGCCCTTGGAGCATCTATCGGCGGCATGAGGGCGATCTGCACCTTCAAGCATGTGGGCATGAATGTGGCAGCAGACCCCATTTTCACGGCGGGGTACTGCGGCGTGAACGGAGGACTGGTCTATGTGACGGCAGACGATCCCGCCTGCCACAGTTCCCAGAACGAACAGGACAACCGGCTGTACGCCCCTCACGCCAAACTGGCGATGGTTGAACCGTCGGATTCCCAGGAGTGCAAGGATTTCCTGAAAAAGGCCTACGAGATCTCCGAAGCCTTTGATACCCCGGTACTGTTCCGTATGACGACCAGAGTCTGCCATTCCAAGAGCGTTGTGGAACTGGGAGAGCGGCAGGAAGTTCCGGTCCGCAAATACGAAAAACATCCGGAGAAGTATTCCATGCTCCCGGTGAACGCCCGCAAACGGCACATTATCCGGGAGGAACTGCTTAAGAAGCTGGAAGAGTACAGCTATACCAGTGATCTTAACAGAGTGGAAGAAGTGAAAGGTGCCGAGACCGGCGTGATCACCTCCGGCATTTCCTACCAGTACGTGAAGGATGTGTTCGGCGATTCCGTGAGCGTTCTGAAGATGGGACTGACCCATCCTCTTTCCAAAAAGCTGTTGACAGAATTTGCTTCTAAATATGAGAAGATCATTGTGGTGGAAGAAGGAGAACCCTATCTGGAAAATGCGGTCAAAGCCCTTGGTTTTACCAATGTGACCGGCAAGGACAAGCTGACGATCCAGGGAGAGTTCAACACCAAGGTGGTCAGGGACTCCCTGCTGGGAGAACAGGATACCTTCCGCTATAGCGCAGAAGGCGTTGAAGTTCCCGCCCGCCCGCCGGTACTGTGCGCAGGATGTCCTCACAGGGGCTTTTATTATGCCCTCAGCAAACAGGCAGACAAGTTTGTCTCCTGCGGAGACATCGGATGCTATGCCCTGGCGGTCAATCCGCCGCTGAACGGATTTGATACCTGTATCTGCATGGGCGCGGGATTCTCCGCTTTAGTGGGACTGTCCCGGGCACTGAAAGCCCAGGGAGATACAAGGAAAGCCATCGGGGAACTGGGTGATTCCACCTTCTTCCATTCAGGGCTGACTTCCCTGATCGATATCGTTGCTTCCGAGACCAATGCCGTGGCAGTCATCCTGGACAACTCCATTACCGCCATGACCGGTCATCAGGAAAATCCGGGCACGGTCCGCAACCTGATGGGATATGAATCCCCGGCCATCGATATCGTAGCGCTGGTAAAGGCCCTGGGCATCGATGAAGATCATCTCAGGATCTTCGATCCGATTGATCAGGAAGCAGCGAAAGAAGCCCTTGAAGCAGCCTATCAGGCAGAAGGTCCCTTTGTGATCATTACTAAACGGCCCTGTGCCCTTATCAAGGAAGTCCAGAAAGCCAACGCCGGCAAACATGTGGTGATCGATCCGGACAAATGCGTCGGGTGCCGGCAGTGCATGAAGGTAGCATGTCCGTCCCTGGCCTTTGACGGGGAGAAAAAG
>JAFWOB010000188.1 GCA_017510065.1 Parasporobacterium sp. | reverse complement strand
TTATATGTAGGAGTTTGTATTAATGTCGTATGTGGCTCTTTACAGGAAATTCAGACCGCAGACTTTCAGCCAGGTAAAGGGGCAGGACCATGTGGTTTTGACCCTGACAAATCAGATCAAAAATAACCGGGCAGGACATGCCTACCTTTTCACCGGAACCAGAGGAACCGGAAAGACGAGTGTGGCAAAAATCTTTGCCAAGGCAGTTAACTGCCTCCATCCGGTTGACGGAGAGCCTTGCAATGAATGTGAGCATTGCAAAGCCATCATGGCAGGTAATTTTATGGATGTGGTGGAGATTGATGCTGCATCTAATACCGGCGTAGATGACATCCGCAGGGTCATTGAAGAGATTCAATACACCCCTGCTAAAGGGCGGTATAAAGTTTACATTATTGATGAGGCGCATATGCTGAGCGGCAGTGCGGCCAATGCGTTCTTAAAGACACTGGAAGAGCCGCCGGAATATGTCATCTTTATTCTGGCAACCACAGAACCACACAAGCTTCCGGTCACGATCCTTTCCCGCTGCCAGCGGTATGACTTTAAACGGATCAGTGTGGATACCATCGCCCAGAATCTTTCTGCACTGTTGGAAAGCGAGGGCGTTGCTTCAGAAGAAAAGGCAGTGAAATATATCGCACGGGCTGCAGATGGCTCTATGCGTGATGCGATCAGCCTTCTGGATAAATGCATTGCTTTTAATCTGGGAGAAAAGCTGACCTATGCCAATGTCCTTTCTACATTAGGGACGGTGGATGTAGAAACTTTCTCCCGCCTGTTCCGCGCCATCTCGAAAGGTGATGTGGCGCTGGCGTTGACCACGATTGAAGAAACGATCGATGCGGGCAAAGACATCAGTCAGTTTGTATCGGATTTTACGGTTTATATCAGAAATCTGCTGTTAGTAAATGTCAGCGGCGGTCTGAATATGCAGATCATGGGCGTGGGAGATGAGAACCGGGCATTGTTAGAAGAGGACGCGTCCCTTTCAGAAGCGCAAGTTCTTCTCCGCTATATCCGGATCTTATCGGAATTGCTGAACAACATTCGCTATTCTGCCGGAAAGCAGATCCTTTTGGAAGTTGCGGTGATCCAAATGGCAAAGCCGCAGATGGAGACAGATATCGATTCACTTACCGACAGGATCCGACAGCTGGAAGAAAAAATAAAGGACGGGGTACCTGCCGCAAAAACGACAGAGTTTTCCTATTTCGAAGAAGATCCGTTCATCAGTACATCGGCTGTGTTTGAACCAGAGTATGAGGAAATGATGCCGGACTTTGAAGAGGAACAGGAAAAGACGCAGGAAGATATTCTGGCAGCCCCTGCGCAGGGCGATGCCACAGATGTGAAAGCATCCTGGTCAAAGGTTTTGGATGCCTGCAGCGATCATCGCCTGAAAACCGCGTTGGGTAGGGCAAGTGTGGAAGCAGAAGAAGACGGGGTCGTGATCTATGCGGCATCGGAAATGGCTTATAAACAGCTGAAAGAAGAATCGGCAGTTGCTTATGTAGCAAATCTGATCAAGGAAGTGACAGGACTTTCCCCACATGTTCAGGTGAACATGATCACACGAAAGCCGGAAATTGATAATCAGGTCGATCTGGAATCGATTTTAGGAAATATTAATTTCACAATAGGAACGGAGGAATAATCATTGGGCAAAGGACGCGGTGGAAACGCAGGCTTTGGCGGCGGAATGAATATGAAACAATTGCAGCAGCTGCAGATG
>JAFWOB010000187.1 GCA_017510065.1 Parasporobacterium sp. | reverse complement strand
CCGGGCTTTTTTGCATTTCAGCAGCCATTGTCAGGTTCCTCGGACTTCCTGCCTCATAAAGCCGATATACGAAATCGTGAATGCCGCAAATGACAGGGCCAGCAGGCCGACCAGGTGCGGCCAGACCAGCAGCAGGCTCTGTCCGAGCGGCAGATAGCTGCTCAGCGCCCCGACCAGCTGTTCGTATGACACAGCGTTGATCGCCCGGGTCGCCGGGTTCATCAGAACGGAACTGGCTTCTGAGTACAGATAGTACGGAGAGATCCTGTTCAGATTCAGCTTCAGATTGTAATTGTTCAGCGCGTTGACCGCCTGTTCATATTCAGTATTGACCGGGTAAGCAGCGTTTGCCAGGATGCCTGCCAGAAGACTCATGAAAATGGCAAAGAAAAGCCAAAGTGCGATCGAAGCGAGCGCCGATGTTGCTGCATGCCTGGTAAAGACTGAGAATAGCATAGCCATTGCCAGCCAGAAGCAGATATATATGATCGTATAGAGCAGATAGATCAGGACTCTGACGATCTCCTCGCCCGACGGCTGTATGCCGGATGCCAGAAATCCTGCGCATCCGACTGCTATGCCTGTACTCATGACCATGACCGCAATCAGTGTCGAGGATGCCAGAAACTTGCCGATGATGATGGAATCCCTGTAAATGGGCTGGGACACCAGACGGTTCAGGGTCCCGTTGTTTTTCTCAGCGTTGATCGAGTCAAATCCAAGGATCAGCCCGATAAACGGACCGATCAGCGCAATCAGTGACATATACGACGGAATGGAACTTCCGCCGGTAGTAAACAGTTTGAGGAACATGTAACTCGCGTCAAATGCTGCGTTCTTATCCTCAGCCGCATTCATGATCGCGCTTTTGATCCCGGTAACTGCGCCGTATACGCTCGCGATCGTCATCGCGATCACGAGGATCAGAATAATAATGAACCTCTTGCTGGTCACATGATCTGCCATTTCCTTCCGGTAGAGCGCCCTCAGACTGTGGTAGCGGATGCTCCTGCGCTCATGTCCCTCTGTGGCTGAAACGGTGCTTCCTGCTGCCGTTCTTGTCATGATCCTCATCTCCTTCTTTTTCAGCTTCCTCAAAATAGACACGGTAGATCTCGTCCAGATCCCCGCCCTTCTGATGCATATGCAGCAGTTTGTATTCGTGTGTTCCGAGGAACCTGGTGATATCACTGCGCAGATCCTTGGAAGAACTGATCACAAAAGTGCTGCCTTCTTTGGATATCCCGCTGATCCCGTCCAGTTCTCCCAGGAACCCCAGGAACCTGTCATCGCACGGTTCTGTTGAGATCTCCAGTGTATAATGGCCCTGTGCCGCGATCTGGGATCCGAGTTCACCGATCCCGCCGCACGCGATCAGGCTTCCCTCCACGAAGATGCCGACTCTGTCGCAGATCTGCTGGATCTGGTAGAGCTGGTGGCTGGAGACGAGGATCGTTTTTCCATCCTCTACACTCAGCTGTTTGATCAGGCTCAGAAACTCGCGCATGCCTTCCGGGTCAAGTCCCGCTGTCGGTTCATCCATGATAATTACCGCCGGATCCTTGATCAGGACATCCGCAATGCCGAGTCTCTGGCGCATGCCTTTTGAATAGGTCCCCGTCTTCTGGTCCGCTGCGTATGTCATCCCGACCTTCCCGATCAGTCTGTCGATCAGCGGATCGATCTCTTTTTCGGGAATTCCGTTCAGCCTTGCTGTAAAACGGAGGTTCTCCCTGCCGGTCATGTCACTGTAAAAGCCGACATTGTCCGGCATATATCCGGTGATCCGTTTGACCTGCATGGATTGCCTTGTGCAGTCATATCCGTCGATCAGCGCCTTGCCCTGTGTGGGTTCGGTCAGTCCCAGAAGCATCAGTATCGTAGTTGTTTTTCCCGCACCATTCGGTCCGAGCAGCCCGAATATCTCGCCCCGCCTGATCTCCAGGCTGAGGTGGTTGACAGCTGTCTTTGTGCCGTAGGCTTTGGTCAGATCCTCGGTACGGATAATCATTGTATCCGTCATGATTATCATCTCCTGCCAAATCTGCGAATGATCAGCACTAATCCGAGAACAAGGACCGCAATGACGGCAACAGCTGCGATGCCCCAGCTTGTATGGTTCTGCACGGAAATCCTGAGTGCGCAATCCGATGAAACCGCGTCATTTGATGCTGTGATAATAGTCACATAATCGCCCAGGATCGCATCCTTTGCCGGCGTGATGTGTGCGGTTACTTCTGCGCTCCCGCCCGCCGGGATCTCATTGATCGTGTCCTGGTCAAAAGTGATCTCCCAATCCGTGGAAGCCTGTGCTTTCAGGCTGACGGCTGTCAGATCGATATTCCCCGTATTCTGTATGGAGAGGGCTACATCCTTTGTCTCTCCCGCGTAAGCGCTGGTGGAAAGATTTCCGGTCGGCGTCGTAGCCGTCAGGCTGTATGTCCCGGTGATCTTGACCGTAACAGGCAGCTCGAGAGTCTCACCTGCACAGGCAGCGACAAGTGTGATCGGATACTCTCCGGCCGTCACATTCTGCGCCGGAACAATGGCTGCCTTGATCGTAGAGCTTGCACCGGCATCCACGGGCACTGAAGAAGTAGCGGTGGTTGTATCAGACGGCGTAAATGTCACTGTCCAGCCTTCGGGAGCCCCCTCCGCTGACAGTGAATACGTCATGTTCTCACCGCTGTTGTTGGTCAGTGTCGTCGTGTAGCTGAACTTCGTGCCGGAATCGCCTTCCTGCTGCGCATAGTCTGTCGAGAATTCACCTGCACCGATCTTTTTTTCTTCCGCGTCGACTTTCACTGTCAGCGCCAGGCTCTCGTCAACATCTCCACCCTTTGCGTTGAGGCTGATGGTATATATATCTTCCTTCGTATCCTCCGGGACCGTCAGTGAATAGCTCAGAGAAGGAGAGTCTTCTTTTTTCTGGTAGGCACCCACATGAACCATGGAAACCTCATTGGAACTGCCCTTAAAGCTTCCTTCCCATCCTTCCGGAAGATCTTCGGCGCTAAGCTCGACAGTGGTCTCTTCCGAACCGGTATTTGTAATATACAGAGTAAACGTCGAGGTTCCGCCGGGCTTTATGGTAACCCCGGGATAATCCGTACTGAACGTTACTATCCCTGCTTCAGCCTCCGTAATCTGCTGAGGCTGTGCCTCTTCCTCATCCGCAGCAGCATGCATCGGCATCACCGCCGCAGCCAGCAGACCAGCCGCCAGCAGTCCGCACACGGACCGAACAGCCTTTTTCGTCATTCCCCCTGTTGTTTTTTCCATGATCTTTGGCCTTCTTTCCATTTGATGTACGGGAGTTTATCTCCCGTAAGCAATATTGTTATTTTAGGAGAGAAGATAGACCTGTATTGTGACGCAAATTACTATTTTCTGTGTTCTTTTTGTGAACAGACGATCACACTTTTGTGTTATACTATCGTTCGAAGGAAGGCACACGTAAACAAAACTGGCGCCACTACTGCGCCCGAGTGCCAAAGCAGAATTTTATGTAAAACAAAAAACAAAAAGGGGAAACTATAGACATAGACGACATCCTCAGCACCTATGGTGTTCTTGATTCTGTGACTCATCTTGACGGCACTCCGTATTCGACCGACAACTGGCGTTCTAAATACATCGGGGAGCAGAGTTGCATCTTGCTCTTCTTCTTCGATGTCGAAGAAGAAGCGGGAGAGCACATCAACATCGTTTTCAAATCAAAAAATGGATACACCCTGCACATGTCCACGTGTAGGCTTGG
>JAFWOB010000186.1 GCA_017510065.1 Parasporobacterium sp. | reverse complement strand
TCCAGATGGAAACGTTCTTTCAGGACGGTGGTCAGGATCTCCAGTTGTATTGCACCCATGACGCTGACAGACAGTTCTTTTTTTTCTTCGTCCCAAAGTACGGATAGTTCCGGACTTTCTTCTTCTAATGTCCGGAAAAATGGAAGGACCTGCACTGCATCAACGCCGAACGGCAGGTTGACACGGTAACGCAGGATCGGCATCAGAAGCGGCAGGATCTGCTGTTCTTCTTTTCCGAACCCTTCGCCTGCATAGCTTTCTTTCAAACCGGTCAATGCACAGATATCACCTGCATAAGCTGTATCCTCTACCTGATATTTGCTCCCGGAATAAAAACGGATCTGATTGACTTTTGACTCTTCCTCTCCGTCAGGCAGAAGTGTTTTTGCCTTTAACAAACCACCGGTAATCTTTACAAAGGTCAGCCGCTGATCATCCGCAGAGCGAGTGATCTTATAGACCCTTGCAGAGAATTCTTCCGGATAAGCAGGCATCTGGGAATATCGATCCAACGCTGACAGAAGTGCTTCTACGCCTTCGGATAATAAAGCGGAGCCGAAAAAGCATGGGAAGAGTTTCCGCTGCTTTATCATTTCTGCAATCCTTTTATCGCTGATCTGACCGCTGTTTAAGTATTCTTCCATAGCGTCTTCGCTGCAGAGGGCGGCTTCTTCAAAAAAGGCATCTGTTTTTCCGGAGGAAAAATCTACAGCGGCATCCCTGGATAATGCTTTGATCTGTTTCAGGCAGGCATCTTTTCGGCTTTCTGCCTGATCCATTTTATTAAAGAAGACAAAAAGGGGAACATGATAATCATGCAGAAGACGCCATAGAGTTTCTGTCTGTCCTTTGATCCCTTCTGGAGCACTGATCAGAAGAACTGCATAATCCAGGACCTGAAGTGTCCGTTCCGTCTCAGCGGAGAAATCCGAATGTCCGGGCGTATCGATCAGAATAAAAGAGGTATCACCATAGTTGAACCGGGCCTGTTTGGAATAAATGGTAATACCGCGGGAACGTTCGTTGGAATCATCGTCAAAAAAAGAAGCGCCTTTATCCACTCTTCCGAACTGACGGATCACGTTCGTAAGATAAAGGATCGATTCCGATAGAGTTGTCTTCCCGGAATCTACGTGCGCAATGATTCCAATCGTTATTTTTTTCATGCTATTACTATATCATACAAGGGCGGTGGAGTTGAGATATTTCTGGAATCATAGTAAAATAAATCAGTTATCTTGTTGGCAAAGTGGGAAGAAAAGAAAAGAGGAAATACCATTGACAAGACAATATGTAACGCTGCAGGAACTGGCAGATAAACTGGGATATACCAATCTGACACCGGAACTGGATTTGAATCAGGTACAGGTCCGTCATCGTGCGATCAACCGCCCTGCTTTCCAGCTGGCGGGTTTCTATGATTATTTTGATAACAAGCGTCTACAGGTTATGGGACGTGCAGAGGATAAGTATATCCAGACACTTACAAATGAAGAACGCAAAGAACGGCTGGAAAAAATGTTTTCTTATAAATTCCCGGGACTTATTATTGCCCGTGGGATCCAGCCGCCTCCGGAGATCCTGAGTCTGGCTAAGGAACATCATATTCCGGTCCTGTCTACAGAGCACTCAACAGCACTGGTCATTGTTGAGATCATCAGGTGGATCAATCGGCAGCTGGCACCAACGGAGACAATCTCAGGTGTTTTGGTTGACGTTTTTGGTGAGGGCATCCTGATCACCGGAGATTCCGGAATCGGTAAAAGCGAGACAGCAATTGAACTGGTCAAGCGCGGGCACCGTCTGGTCGCGGATGATGTGATTGAGATTTTAAGGATCAGCGAAGATGTTCTGATCGGGCAGGCGCCGGAGATCACGCGGCATATGGTTGAGCTTCGCGGCATCGGTGTTGTAGATATCAAGTCTCTGTACGGTGTAGAGAGTGTCATGGAGTTTTCGGGCATCAGCATGATCATCAATCTGGAAGAGTGGAACGGACAGCTCTCTTATGACCGCCTGGGACTGAATGAGGAATATCAGGAAATTCTGGGTGTTAAGGTCGTTAAGCATACGATCCCGATCCGTCCGGGAAGAAATCTGGCTATCATTATAGAAACAGCAGCCGTTAATCACAGACAGAAACAGATGGGATACAATGCAGCACAGGCTTTATGTGACAGAGTAACAGAAGAGATCATTGCCCATCGTGAAGAGAATGAACAGGAAGGATAAGGTCCTTAAGTTACATGAGACAGCTATCAGAAGAAACAATTCAGACAATTATCAATAAATTGGGGGCAGATGCCGTTTTCAAGGATGAACCCATGGCAAAGCATACTTCTATGGAGGTAGGCGGTCCGGCGGCATTCCTTTTTCAGCCGTCTTCGGAGGATGACCTTCTCTTTCTTATGAAGGTGCTGGGAGAAGAAAAGTACCCATATTATATCAAGGGAAATGGCTCCAATCTGATCTTTCAGGATGAAGGGTTTGATGGCGCCGTGATCGAGATCCGCCGCATGCAGAATGTAACGATAACAGATGATGTAGTCTGTGCAGAGGCAGGAATTCTGCTGAAAGATCTTTCTGCATTGATCGAAGAAGCGTCTCTGACCGGCTTTGAATTTGCTTCCGGAATCCCGGGAAGTCTTGGCGGTGCGGTCTGTATGAATGCCGGTGCTTATGATGGAGAAATGAAAGATATCATCCGTTCGGTCCGAGTCATGAGCAGAGAAGGGGATATCCTGGAAAAAAACTGTGAGGAAATGGCTTTTTCCTACCGGAAGAGTTTGTGCTCGTCAGGTGATTATATTGTTCTTTCCGCAACACTCCAACTGGCCAAAGGAAATCGGGAAGATATCAGGGCTAAGATTGCTGATCTGACCGCCAGACGGGAAGAAAAACAGCCGTTGGAATTTCCAAGCTGTGGCTCTGTGTTTAAACGGCCGGAAGGATATTTTGCCGGCAAGTTGATCAGTGATGCAGGTCTGAAGGGATATCGGATCGGAGGGGCGCAGGTCTCGGAAAAACATGCCGGTTTTATTATCAATACCGGCGGTGCAAAAGCACAGGACGTGCTGGATCTGATCGCCTATGTGCAAAAGGAAGTTCAAGAGAAATTTGGCGTCAATCTGGAATGTGAGGTTAAGATCCT
Source organism: Parasporobacterium sp. (assembly GCA_017510065.1). GTDB lineage: Bacteria > Bacillota > Clostridia > Lachnospirales > Lachnospiraceae > RGIG5612. The sequence goes on along the minus strand of JAFWOB010000186.1, from coordinate 183 downwards.
GTAATGTCTTTCACTGCACAGATCAAAGAGGAACTGATCCTCCATTATACAAAAAAGAGGCCTGCCAGAAAGGCAGAACTGGCGGCTTTGGTCCTGCTGGACGAAAAAAATGTATCCCGGGATCCTGAAAAAGGGGTGTTTATTTATACCTTTACATCCCTCAAAAAAACATTTAATATTAAT
>JAFWOB010000002.1 GCA_017510065.1 Parasporobacterium sp. | reverse complement strand
CATGGTCAGGACCGGTATGAGAAACAGCACCACGGAAAACAGCAGGGAGAACAGCTGTGTAAAATCCGTCGTGCCGCCATATATATTATAGGAAAAGAAATAGTATCCGGTGAAGAAATACGCCACCGCGATGATCACATAACCCAGGGGAGTGCGGAAATAAGCCCGGAATTCTCTTTTGAAAACGGCTGTCATCTCTCCCCTCCTTCCTGGTTCCTGCTGATGCCGGATGTCGGCTCGTTACTGCCGGGTGCCGGGCCTTCGCGGCCGGTCAGATGCAGGAACATATTTTCCAGGGAAGCTTCCCTGCTGCTCATCTGAAGAAGCGGTATGCCCGCCTTTGAAAAAGCGCGGAAGATCTCTTCCCGGATATCGCTGCCGGCAGTTCCTGTTACGGCAAAGTCGAAGGTTCCCTCCTCCTGCTCCGGAAGGGGCGTTATATGTTCGATGCAGGAAAGCTCCGACAGCACCGCCTTCGCCGCAGCTGCATCGCCTTTGCCCCGGATCGTGATCTCTTTCCTTCCCGTTCCGGCAAGTAAAAGCTGCTCCGTGGGTCCATCCCAGGCAATGCGGCCGCCGTGGATCACAATGATCCTGCTGCAGATCGCCTGGATCTCGGTCAGGATATGGGAGGAGACGATCACCGTGCTTTCCTTTCCCGATTCCCGGATCAGCTGCCGGATCTCAATGATCTGAGAGGGATCCAGTCCTACCGTGGGTTCGTCCAGGATGAGCACCTTGGGATCTTTGATCAGGGCCTGGGCAAATCCCACCCTCTGCCGGTATCCTTTGGACAGGTTCCGGATCAGTCTTCCCTTCAGATCCCGGATCCCCGTCTGCGCGCAGATCCTGTCGATATGTTCTTTCCGCAGCTTCTGCTGACGGGGAAATCCTTTCAGGTCACAGACAAAATCCAGGTATTCCGACACCTTCATATCGGAGTAAAAGGAAAAGACCTCCGGAAGATACCCGATCACGCTTTTCGCCCTGGCCGGCTCTTTCAGGATGTCGTGTCCGTCCACCGTGACGGTTCCTTTCGTCGGGGCGATATAGCCGGTGATGCAGTTCATGGTCGTGCTTTTTCCCGCGCCGTTAAGACCCAGGAGCCCTACGACCTCCCCGCTGTCAATATGAAAGCTGAGGCCGTCTATGGCGGTCTTGTCCCCGTATTTTTTAACCAGATCCTTTACCTCTAACACATTCAGTCCCCGCTTTTATACGACAATGAAATTGTCCGGATATTTCTTCCGGTGCTCACTCTTGTTGACGTAGACCACGTCAAACTCTGTATACTCCGCCAGGCGGAAAGGACCTTTCTTGTTTTCCTTGGAAGCGTCCAGCAGAAGATACGTTTTTTCCGAATTGCGCATCGCCATCTTTTTCAGGGCCAGACATTCCATATCCGTCACATAGACCGCCTTTTTGGCAAGATCCAGCCCCATGCAGCCGATGAAGCATCGGTTGAAGGTAAAGGTGGACAATGTGTTTTCCGTCAGCGGTCCGGTGACCATCTGGTCCGCCGGACTGAACCGTCCTCCCAGCAGAAAGACATCCGCTGCCGCCTGCTGCGTGATGTAGGGAAGGATCAGGCTGTTATTGGTCACGATATGGACCTTCTTTTTCAACAGGATCTGCGCCAGAGGCGTAATGCTGGTCCCGCAGTCCAGATAAATGCGTTCTCCGTCCTGTACTTCCTGGGCCGCTGCGGATGCAACGCTTTGCTTTTCCCGGGCGTTGACATTGTTTTTAGCCAGCATGGACAGCTCGCCCACGATCATCTCGTCGTTTTTGACCGCGCCGCCCTGGACTCTTCTTAGCTGGCCGTTTTTTTCCAGCTTTTCAAAATCCCGCCGGACCGTGGCCTCGGAAACATCCAGCTCCTTCGCAATGCTTTTATAATCTATGATCCCTGTCTCTTCCAGCCTTTTCAGGATATAGGCATTTCTTGCAGATGCGATCATAATGCTTCTCCTTATACGCCTGCCTTTTTCAGGACACCGTCCACAAAATGCTTGGCCCGTTCGATATCTCCCTCATCCAGATGCTCGATGATCAGCGGGATATTGGGATGGTCCTTGGCCAGGAGCTTCACATACAGGTCGTAGTTCAGATCGCCCAGTCCGGCCGCCGGCAGTTCGATGCTTCCGGAACCCCGGAAGGAATGGGACGCGTCTGCATCGATGTCCGCATGCTTTTCTCCGGTATCGACCGCCTTTTTGATGTCCTTGGCATGGGCAATGGTCATGTAGGGCGACAGTTTCTCGAAGATCTCCCGAAGCGTTCCGTCGATGTCGGCAAAATGCGCGTCGTCAAAATAGTTGGTCGGATCGCAAAGAAGCCCCAGGCCCTTCGTGCCGACTTCATCAAACATACGAAGGATCTGCTCTACGCTGCCGATCACATTGTTCACATAGTTTTCTACGATAAAGATGGCGCCGTTGTCATAGGCATACGCCGCAATCTCCTTGATGATCTTGATGGTCTCGTCAAAGACCGCCGGATCTGCATTTTTCTCGTGCCATACCCAGTCGCTCTCCAGATTGTACGTACCTGTTTCGCTGGCAACATAGGGACACCCCAGATCCCTGGCGTACCGGATCATCATTTTCAGAAAATCGATGTTTTCCTTTCTCTTCTCCGGATCCGGATGAATGAAATTGGTATAGCCGGACACCGCGATGATCGGAAGATTGGCATCCCGGAATTTATCCCGGATCAGATGCGCCTTCTCCTTTGTCAGCGGCTCCTTCGTGGCGTCCAGGTCCTTGAAGGACACATCCAGCTGCACGCAGCTGAAATCCGACGCCTTGATCCGCCGGATCGTCTCGTCCAGCGTGTATGGATAATACCCTGTGAAAATACCTGTGCTGATCATATGTTT
>JAFWOB010000185.1 GCA_017510065.1 Parasporobacterium sp. | reverse complement strand
TTCCTGCAGTCCTTTGTGGTGCAGCTTTGCTCCATGATCCTCTCTGTTGTGATCTTCGTGATCGTATACGGGCGCATGGTGGAGATTTATCTCATGACGAGTCTTGCACCGATCCCGTTTGCGACCTTCGGGAACCGGGAACAGAGCCAGATCGGCCAGAACTATCTCCGGTCACTTTTTGCCCTCGGGTTCCAGGGCTTTCTCATCATGATCTGTATCGGGATCTATGCGGTGCTGGTGCAGACGGTATCCTTCTCCGATGACATTATCGCCTCCATCTGGGGCGTGATGGGCTACACGGTATTGCTGTGCTTTTCCCTGTTTAAGACAGGAAGCCTTGCACGAAGCGTGCTTTCGGCGCACTGACGAAGGGAGGTAAAGCAAAAATGGCTATGTATGTCTCTGTCCCGCGGGATCTTTCGCGGGTCAAATCCAAAATCATTTTCAACCTGACGAAGCGGCAGCTTCTGTGCTTCGGTGCTGCAGCACTGATCGGCGTACCTGCTTTCTTTCTGATCAAGAAAACAACGGCCAATGTCAGTCTTGCGGCCATGAGCATGATCGTGATCATGCTGCCCCTGTTTTTTCTTGCCATGTATGAGCGGGACGGGCAGCCGCTGGAGGTGATCGCCAGGCAATTCATAGAAACGAAATTCATTCGCCCGAAGATCCGGCCGTACCGGACCGATAACTATTACCGGACTCTGGAACGGCAGGCATGGGCAGAAGAGGAGGTGGCAAAAATTGTTCGACGGCATCAGGAAACGGCTGAGAAGCCTGTTCGGAAAAAAGGAATCGGAGCAAAGCATAAGGCTGCCGGTAAACCTCACAAAGCGTGAGCAGAAGCAGGTGGAGGAGATCATCCGCAAGGCACGGCAGGATGACGGTATTCCGCGCACCGCGCAGCAGTCGATCCCGTTTCAGAGGATGTTTCCGGACGGCATCTGCCGCGTAACCGACCGCTACTACACAAAAACCATTCAGTACCAGGACATCAACTATCAGCTGGCTCAGGAGGAGGATAAGAAGGCCATCTTTGAGGAATGGTGCAGCTTTCTGAATTTCTTTGACAGCTCGATTCATTTCCAGCTGTCCTTCGTCAACATGGCAACGGATGAGGAGAGTTTTGAGAAGAGCATCCGGATCCCGCATAAGAAGGATCACTTCAATTCAGTGCGAAACGAATACAGCCAGATGCTCCGTACACAGCTGGCCCAGGGAAACAACGGACTTACAAAGACCAAATATCTGACCTTCGGCATTGAGGCGGACAGCATGAGGCAGGCAAAGCCCCGGCTTCAGCATGTCCAGAACGATATTCTGAATAATTTCCGCAGGCTGGGGGTCCGGGCAAAGCCTTTAAACGGCAAGGACCGCCTGAAGCTTATGCATGACATGTTTCACCTGGGAGACTCGGATCGCTTCTATTTTGAGTGGAGCTGGCTGCCGGAAAGCGGGCTTTCGGTAAAGGACTTCATCGCTCCGACGGCATTTGCTTTTCCGGGCAGCAGATCCTTCCAGATGGGAGGGCTGCATGGCGCGATGAGCTACCTCAGCATTACGGCATCGGATCTTTCTGATGAGATGCTGAAGGATTTTCTGGAGATGGAATCCACCCAGATCCTGACCATGCATATCCAGTCCGTGGATCAGACAGCGGCCATCAAGACCGTGAAGCACACGATTACGGAGCTGGACCGCTCGAAGATCGAGGAGCAGAAAAAGGCAGTCCGGGCAGGATACGACATGGACATCATTCCGTCTGACCTGGCTACCTACGGAAAGGACGCGAAGGCACTCCTTCAGGAGCTGCAGAGCCAGAACGAGAGAATGTTTATGATCTCAATTCTGATGATGAATACAGGAAGGACGCCGCAGGAGCTGGAGACGAACTATTTCCAGGCATCCAGTATTGCTCAGAAATATAACTGCAACCTGCGCCGGCTGGATTTCCAACAGGAAAATGCATTGATGTCGAGTCTTCCGCTGGCGAAGAATCTGATCTGCATTGAGCGGCAGATGACCAGCAGTGCGACGGGCATCATGATTCCGTTCACGACGCAGGAGCTGTTCCAGGATGGAAAAGAAGCCCTGTATTACGGGCTGAACACCATTTCCAACAACCTGATCATGGTGGACAGAAAGCTCCTGAAAAACCCGAACGGCCTGATCCTCGGAACACCTGGCTCCGGTAAATCCTTCAGTGCCAAGCGTGAAATGGCCAATGCTTTCCTGGTGACGGATGACGATATCATCATCTGCGATCCGGAGGCAGAATATGCAGCTCTGGTACAGCGGTTTGAGGGACAGGTCATCAAGATCAGTCCTTCCAGCTCGCAGTATATCAATCCCATGGACATCAATGCGAATTACTCGGAGGAGGATAACCCGATAGCTCTGAAGGCGGATTTCATCCTGTCTCTTTGTGAGCTGATCGTCGGCGGAAAGGAAGGCCTGCAGCCGGTAGAGAAGACTGTCATCGACCGATGCGTGCATCAGATCTATCAGGATTACTTTAACGATCCTTCTCCGGAGCGGATGCCGCTTCTGGAGGATCTGTACAATGCGCTGCTGGAGCAGGAGGAGAAGGAAGCGCATCATGTGGCAACAGCCCTTGAAATCTATGTCAAAGGCTCTCTGAACCTTTTTAATCACCGTACCAATGTGGACATCAACAACCGCCTGGTCTGCTATGACATCAAGGAGCTCGGAAAGCAGCTGAAAAAGATCGGCATGCTGATCGTGCAGGACCAGGTCTGGGGCAGAGTGACGGCAAACCGGAGCGCCGGAAAGACGACCCGCTACTATATGGACGAGTTCCATCTGCTGCTGAAGGAGGAACAGACAGCTGCCTACAGCGTCGAGATCTGGAAGCGGTTCCGTAAGTGGGGCGGCATTCCGACCGGCATTACGCAGAACGTGAAGGATCTGCTGTCATCCCGCGAGGTGGAGAACATCTTCGAGAACTCCGACTTTGTATATATGCTCAACCAGGCTGCCGGCGACAGGGCGATTCTTGCGAAGCAGCTGAATATTTCCACACATCAGCTGTCCTATGTAACGCATTCCGGCGAAGGCGAGGGACTGCTGTTCTATGGCAACGTGATTCTTCCGTTCGTGGATCATTTCCCGACGGATCTGGAGCTCTATAAGGCCATGACTACAAAGCTGTCCGAGGTCCAGGCTG
>JAFWOB010000006.1 GCA_017510065.1 Parasporobacterium sp. | reverse complement strand
TTTAAGAATATAAAATGTTCTTTATTAGCCGTTTTTCAAATTTAAAGAACAGGCAATGTATTCTCTATTTTTAGATTTGTTTAATTAAAGAATATAAAATATTCTTATCTAGGCATTTTCCGGCATTTAAGAATACATGGACTGTTCTCAATTATCAGAATTGCCGAAATAAAGAACACTTTGTATTCTTTTATTTCTAAATATCTGAAATAAAGAACATCAAGTGCTCTCATTTTTCAAAAAGGGCAGATTCAAGAATACTTACCGCATAAAGGCTATATAAAAACACTCCGACTACGAAAAGCGAAATAAAAAAGGACTTCCGACTGGAAGTCCTAATCTTTCGAGCGATAGACGGGGCTCGAACCCGCGGTCTCGACCTTGGCAAGGTCGCGCGTTACCAACTACGCCACTATCGCTTATTGCTCTCGCAACGATGGATAATATACACTATCCGGCGGAGATTGTCAACTCAATTTTTTAATAATTGAAAGATACTTATTCGATCCCCGTGTAGTTTTTCAGGAATTCGATCGTTCTTTGATTTTCCGGATGATAGAACACTTTGTCCGGTGTTCCTTCTTCCGCGATCACTCCATTGTCCATAAAAAGGACTTTGTCAGACACGCTCTTCGCGAATCCCATTTCATGAGTAACGATGATCATGGTCATCTTCTCGTCTGCCAGCTGTTTGATTACTTTCAAAACTTCCCCTGTCAGTTCCGGATCCAGTGCACTGGTCGGCTCATCAAAAAACAGAATCTCCGGATTCATTGCCATGGCCCTGGCAATGGCAACCCTCTGTTTCTGGCCTCCGGAAAGCTGATGAGGATAGTGGTCTTTCTTATCTGCCAGTCCTACTCTGCTCAGAATCTCAAGGCAATATGCTTCGATCTCTTCTGTAGTCTTTACCCTGCGGGAAGGATCGGCAGAATCCTTTCCGGCCTGGAGTTTCGGTGCCAGGGAAACATTACCCAGTGCCGTATACTGCGGAAACAGATTGAAATCCTGGAACACAAGACCGAAGTGGAGTCTGTTCTTCCGGATCTCTTTTTCTGAAAGTGTTCTGGAATCCGCAGCATTGAAGATCACTTCCTCCCCGACACGGATCACGCCTTCATCCGGAATTTCCAGAAAGTTCAGGCACCTCAGGATCGTCGTCTTTCCGCCGCCGGAGGGTCCTATCACTGACAGAGTCTGCCCTTTTTCCAGGGAAAAGCTGACCCCTTTCAGAACCGTATGTTTGCCGAAACTTTTTTTCAGATTCTCAACTTGCAATAATGCCATGGACATGCCTCGCTCTAAACAACTGCTTATTATACCCGGAAAAATTCCAGTTTCTTCTCGATGCGGTTAAACAGGATCGTCAGAAGTCCGCTGAAAGCCAGGTAGTAGATACCCGTGAAAAACAGCGGCCAGATAATCCCGGCGCTTTTCATAAAAGACTGACCTGCCCAGATCAGTTCCTGCAGGGCAATGATCCTGGACAACGAAGTGTCTTTTACAAGCGTAATGATCTCATTGGACATAGGCGGTACGATCCTTTTGATCACCTGCAGGAGTGTGATACGGAAAAAGATCTGCGACTTTGTCAAGCCCAGTACATATCCCGCTTCATTCTGTCCCACCGGGATCGACTGGATTCCGCCTCTGAAGATTTCGGAAAAATAGCAGGCATAGTTGATGATAAAGGCTGCGATCGTGGCGACAAAACGGCCGTGCTCCCCGCTGCCCCACCAGTTATCCCCCAGAATCAGGCCAGGGCCATAGTAAATGACCAACAGCTGCAGCATCAGAGGGGTTCCTCTGATCACCCACACGATACACCGGATCACATATTTCAAAGGCTGCAGCCTGCTCATAGAGCCAAGGCAGATGAGCAGACCAAGAGGGATCGCGCCGACCAATGTCAGCCCGAAGATTTCCAGCGTTTTTAAAAAGCCCACGCTCAAAGCACTTAAGACACTTCCAAACATAATCGTTCCCGCCTGTAGAACAGTTTGTGAGCCGGGCAGAAAGCTCGGCTCACAAAGCATATTTTCATGAACTTGAAAAATCTTATGGATTTAACGAACAGACCGTTTATTTGCTTTCCGGTTCACTTTCCGCTTCTGCATCCTCAGCTGCTTCTGCAACGGAAACCGCGTTGTCATATTTTGCGGAAAGATCTGCCAGTGTACCGTCCTGGATCCATTTTGTGATCATCTCATCGAGGACTGCTGCGGCATCAGAACCTTTTCTGAAACCAACAACATATTCTTCGCTGGACAAAGCTACTGCATAACCAAGATCTGCATAGCTTGTGCCTTCACCGGTCATGGCGTCTGCCATCGTCTTGTCGATCACACAGGCATCGGAAGTACCTGCTGCCACTTCCATCAGCGCTGCTGCCTGGTTCTGAACAGAGTTGACCTCCAGCCCTGCTTCTACTGCAACAGCTTCTCCTGCAGAACCTGCTTCAACAGCAAAGCTGAGTTCCTTCATGCTTTCTACATCAGGATACTCTGCAAGGGCATCTGCTTTCATGACAACAACCTGGGCATTCAGAGCATAAGTGCCGGTGCATTCCATGGCGGCATCAACCTCTTCCGTCAGGGTCATACCGTTCCAGATACAGTCAACAGAACCTGCATTGAGCTCGAGGATCTTGTTGTCCCAGTCGATCTCCTGGAATTCCACATCCACACCGATCTCCTGCGCGAAGATGAGAGCAAGATCCGCGTCAAAGCCGATCCATTCTCCGTTGTCATCTTTATAATCCATCGGAGCAAAATCGGTGATACCGACTACGATCACACCTTTTTCCTGGATCGCTGCAAGATCCGAATCAGCAGCCTCTCCTGCAAAAGCACTCAGGGATCCCGCCAGAAGAGTCATACACAATACACTTACGATCGCTAAAAGTTTTACTGATTTCATGTTCCACCTCACATTTAGTTTTATTGTCTATATGTTCAGTATGCTACTACTTTACTTTGCTAAAGTCAAGAGCAAACAATAGTTCTCACGAAATCAAAAATCGAAGCATTTATTGATCGTATTCCCCGTATTCACACCCGACATGGGTGGCCTCGATCTCATCGATCAGAACCGGCTGTCCGTTTTCCTTGTCATACAGAAGGACCGTTCCCCATCCGTTTCCTCCGTTCCACAAACGGTTATGTTTTTTGCTGCCATCAGGAGCCTCATAATTGACAAGGAGCATATCCTTCTTCAGACAATGGATCTCAGTTTTCATCAAAGCATGCAGGTTTTCCTGGCACACGTGCCAGATCACTTCTTCTTCCCTTTCTTCAAAGCTGAACTTTGTTTTCACATTGAGCCACAGATGGGAAAAATTAAAATCATATTCTTTGCCTTCATAGCAAAAGGCTCCCAAAAGCCTTCTGTCCAAAGGCACAAAATAGATCTTAGGACGACCTCCTCCTATATCAAAAACACTGTTTTCCAGCATTTTCCCGGTCTTTTTGCTGCGCAGGCAGCTGGAAGCCAGCCATACCCAGGGGCTGGTAAAATCCCGTCCCCAGTTCTTATCCGCATAGCCGAAACTCTTTTCCGGAACCACATTGTATTTCTTTCCGTTCCAGAGGACTGTCCCGCTGTAAAGAGTTTTCATTCCCTCCGCATGCCAGTACATGGCAAATGCTTCCGCATCCCTTAATGGTCTGCTGGCGCCATATCCTACATTGAACGCAATTTGTTTATCCACCGTAAGATCCCAGCTCAAATTCCCCGCGTCGCACATCCATTCCGGATGCTCTGCCGTCTCTTCCGGTGAAATGCAGATGCTTCCTCTCAGGATATCTTCGGAAGCCAGACAGTCCGCTGCCTCGATCCGATACGGTGCCGCCCCATGTATGTTTACATCCTTCCAGGCAAAGAAGCGATGCAGCTGACTATGATCGTCTCCCCAGCATCCCGCCTTCACCATCAGATAAGAAGGGCGTTTTCCGGATGATTGGTTGGCAGGAAGCTGTCCCAATACCGGCACATCTTCTGCCAACGCCGGATTACAAGTAAAAAACTCAACAAAAAAGGGCTTGTCTTCCCCTGTCTCCGCATCCTGTGCCGTAAAAGAATGCCACCACCAGTCATACCCGTGGTGGCTCAGCGGCCCATGCAGCATAAATTCATCTCTTGTGATATCGTGATGATCGATCATCCTTTTCTTTCCTTATATATTTCTTTCTCTGTCACACAGTAGTTTTTGATCTCCCCCACAAGGGTTTGAAGACACTCCACGACGTTCGGCCTGATATCCCCGCCGATCAGCACCAGCATGATATCGTCCCCTGTTTTCAGGACTCCTTCATTCAGCCAGATACGGACATAATAAATTCCGGGAAGTTTCAAAGCCTTTTCTCTTGCCTGTTCCACCTTTTCCTGATCATAGGAAAAATCCATCCCGATCACTTCCAGGTCCGCAGCATTTTCCGCATCAGGAAGATTCCGGACTACTGCTTTCGGCGTAGTTCTGACAGTTCCGTTATGGAACAGATACATTCCGCACATCTGAGATGAGGGGTCCTGTTTTGCTTCTTCGATCCATTGGTCCATGGAAGGTCTGTTATGATTCATAGTTCTGCCTCCTATCATCCGGCATCTGTGAACTGATTCACAGGATGCTGTCAGTAGCTTAATATCGTCAGGATTACAAATGACAGGATCAGTCCTGCCAGTACCAGGATCTGCTTCAGCTTATGTCCCTGGAGAAGTCCGAAGAATTCCCTGACGGAAGCATTCGGCCAGAAATACCATTTCGTCCTGGCACCGATCCCGATAGCCCGCATCTTCACCCGCCGGGACATCAGGCCGCTCCGGAACACATGATAATTGGTCGTAGAGAACAGTACTTTGGCGTCAGGATTCTGCTCTTCGATCATATTCTTGGAAAACAGCATATTCTCATAGGTATTTTCCGCCCGGTTTTCTTCCAGGATCTGTTCCGCCGGCACTCCACGCTCAAGCAGATACTGTTTCATGCATTCACATTCCGAAACCGTTTCATCCGAACCTTTGCCGCCGGATGGTACAAAGAAAAGCCTTTTCCCTGTTTCTTTCAATTGACGGTGATAGAATTCCAGTGCTTTATCGATCCTGCCCCTGAGAAGCGGATAGGGTTTTCCATCCGGTCCTACCCTGCATCCTAAAATGATTATATAATCCGCATCGGTATCCGGCCGGTAGAAAGCCGTCATCAATCCCGCTACGATCGATCCCATCAGCATGCATTCAAAATACAGATACACAGCTGCCAGGAAATGGATCACGGTATCATAGATCATCACTTCCAGCTGCGATCCTGACAAATAAAATCCAAATCCCATTACAACAGCTTCTCCCACCAGCATAAGAACTGCCAGGATCATTCCCAGGAAATTCTGTATTCTGCGGGTTTCATGCCGGATCAGCGAGATATTGGATATGAACAATGCGATGGAAAATGCCAGAACAAAAGGAAGAGAGATGATCATATAGTTAACGGCAGAACCGGAAAGGATCGCGACAACGCTTGCCAGTTCCTGATACAGATCCGGATACTGAAAACTCTGCACCGCTGCAACAATGACCTCGATCGTTACGCTCAGAAGGAACAGGCCGAACCCGAAATAAAAGATCGTATTGTACGAATAGGGGTTGTATTGGACCTGCTTGCGGAATGCATCAAAGAAAACAAAGGTTGTAACTGCAAAAAACACCGATTCGATCACCATGGTGATCCGGATGCTGTACGCCCCGCCGAACAGTGACGCCAGTATGATCAAAATAACAGCGATCCCCAGAATGATCAATTCGTGATATAGTTTTGGTTTTTTCTTTCTTGTATTAAATCGGAACATAATATTTTATTTCAGAAGTGCCGGGTTTGCAAAACCGTTTTTTACAAAATACTCCCTGGAAGATCCCAGGGAGTATATGCTGCAGATATAGATGTGCGAAGAACTATCTCTTGCTGAACTGAGGTGCTCTTCTGGCGCCTTTGAGGCCGTATTTCTTTCTTTCTTTCATACGAGGATCTCTTGTAAGATATCCTGCTTTTTTCAGTACCGGACGATTGTCGGAATCAGCGTCGCAGAGTGCTCTTGCGATACCGTGTCTGACAGCACCGGCCTGGCCTGTAAATCCGCCGCCCTTTACCGTAACGGTAACATCATACTTATCGGTTGCATTAACAGCTTCAAGAGGCTGGCAAACGATAACTTTCAGGGTCTCAAGTCCGAAATACTCATCGAGAGATCTCTTGTTGATGGTGATCGTACCTTTGCCCGGCTCCAGATAGACTCTGGCGATACTCTTTTTTCTTCTTCCGGTTCCGTAGAATTTTGCCATTGTTATTTCCTCCTTTCAGCTTATAATGATAATGCTTCCGGCTTCTGAGCCTGATGCTTGTGTTCCGGTCCTGCGTAAACAAACAGTTTCTTGATCATGGAACGTCCAAGAGGTCCCTTGGGAAGCATACCCTTAACTGCAAGTTCAATAACTCTCTCCGGCTTCTTTGCCAGCATGGTCTTCAGATCGGTCTCTTTCATTCCTCCAACATAATCGGAATGATTGTAGTAGATCTTCTGGTTGAGTTTTTTGCCGGTCACTGCGATCTTCTCCGCGTTTACGATGATCACATAATCACCGGTATCTTCATGCGGTGTAAAGATCGGTTTGTTTTTTCCGCGCAAAATTTTAGCAACCTCGCTTGAGAGACGACCCAGTGTGAGTCCTGTAGCATCAACTACATACCATTTTCTCTCAATGGTTGCCGGATTAGCCATAAATGTCTTCATTCTTTTCCTCCTAAATGTCTTTGGTTTCCTTTCGAAAACCGTTATATACATTTTACTTCCGACGATGCTCTGCAAATGCCTTACCGGGGCTATCGGCTTACATCCAAAACACGCCGTCACAAGAAAGAATTATATAGAAGGAAACATCTGTTGTCAACTGTAAAATCAATAATAAAATGAACTGGTGTCCGAAAAAACTTTCCGGGAAAACGCATTCGCTGATTGTTTTTCCGGAAAGCTTTTCGGACACCATCCACTTATCAGATTTTATATCTTGAGATCAGGTCTTCTTTCTTCAGATGGATCTTATCGTCGCCGCTGATATCGTACACGATCTGCCCTTCATCCATCATGATCAGACGAGAGCCGTGTTCGATTGCATCGGTCATATTATGGGTGATCATCATGGTCGTCAGGCTGAATTCCTTTACGATCCGGTCGGAGAAGGCCAGGACCTTCTCTGCTGTTTTCGGATCCAATGCCGCCGTATGCTCATCCAGCAGAAGAAGCTTCGGTTTCTGCAGCGCAGCCATCAGCAGCGTGACTGCCTGCCTCTGACCGCCGGACAGCAGTCCCACATGAGTGCTCATCCGATCCTCCAGTCCAAGATTCAGGGTCGCCAGGCGTTCTTTGTAATACTCTTTTTCCTTAGCGGTGATCCCCCACCGGAGAGTCCTCTTTTTCCCTCTTCTGTATGCCAGGGCGAGGTTTTCCTGCAGTTCCATATTCGGTGCGGTACCGATCATGGGATCCTGGAAAACCCTGCCGATCAGCGGGGCTCTTTTATGCTCCGGCATTCCGGTGATATTGGTACCGTCAAGCACGATCGCTCCTTCATCGATCGGCCATGAGCCTGCAACCGCATTCAGCAGAGTGGATTTGCCGGCTCCGTTGCCTCCGATCACGGTGACAAATTCACCGGATTCCAGCCGCAGGCTGACGTCGATCAGTGCTTTCTTTTCATTAATGGTTCCTTTATTGAATGTCTTGCTGACATGTATCACTTCTAACATATTCTTGATCCTCTGCGGGTTATTTTTTCAGCCATTTCAGGCTCACCTTGCCGGCTTTGGCAAAGGACTCTCCTGATATCTTCCTGATATATGGAACAGCCAGGAAGATGGCAACGATCAGTGCCGTAAACAGTTTCAGATCATTCGGATCCAGTTTCAGCCACAGGATAATGATCATGATGATGTAGTACAGAATCCCGCCCAGGATGACAAATGCCAGTTTCACATAGAACGATGCGCCCTTCCGGAAAATAGCATCAAAGATTCCTTCTCCGATAATGACTGCTGCCAGGCCGATTACGATTGCCCCTCGTCCCATATTGATATCCGAGTATCCCTGATACTGCGCCATAAGTCCTCCGGCCAGGGCAACCAGGCCGTTGGACAGGGACAGACCGATGATCTTCATGGTATTAGTATTGATGCCAAGTGCCCTGCTCATCTGCGGACTGGAGCCTGTCGCCCGGATCGCGCTTCCCTGCTCCGTTCCGAAATACCAGTACATCA
>JAFWOB010000184.1 GCA_017510065.1 Parasporobacterium sp. | reverse complement strand
TGAAGGTGGTCCTGGCATATCAGGAGCCCTATTATATCTGCCTCAATTTCTTCAGTGAAACCGGCGATTATCAGGCACTTTATGAGAGCGAGGCGTTTAACACGATCCTGGATTCCATTACCTTCGGCGGAGCTGAAGAAAAGGCAGCCCTTACATCTGACCAGGGGTATCTTACCGTAACGCCGGTCGGAGCCTGGTACCAGGGAGAGTCCAAATACAATCAAGCCATTACACTCTATAACGACAGTATCGGTCCTGTTACCTGGGCAGTGTTTGACGATAGCCAGTTAAGTACCGTAGAGAAACTGAAAGAATACACGCTGACTGGTTATTCCAGCTACAGCTTCGAGGAAAAGACCATCGGCAATAACACCTTTGAAGTGCTCGATGCAGGCAGCGTGTCATATCTGGTCACGCCGACTTCTTCCGGCAAAGGTCTTAAGATCGAGCTGAGAAACTGTACATTGGAACAGGCAGAGGAACTGCTGGAAACAGTGGAGATCAAATAAAGAGTTCAAAAGACGGAGGTATATCATGGGATTTACAGATACTTTAAAAGCTGCAATGGATACTACCAGGAAATATCAATTGAGCAGAACAATGACCATCGATGAAGTGTATCAGCTTCTTGCTTCAGCCGGCCTGGACCCGGCGGATGTCGGCAGCTTTGAGCTTAAAAAGGGACTGGGAGGGAAAAGCATCGTATTTTCCGGCGGCACCATTGCCTATCCGACGCTTACTGTCCACGGAAGCGAAGCAAGGCTCCAGAAGATCATTAAACAAAAAGGGAAGGGCCAGTTCAGTGTTCTGGGAGTCAGGATCCCCAACGGAGATACTCCCTGGTCCAGAATGAGCGAAGCCGACCAGGGAAGCGCGTATTTTAAGTCCGTTGGGGATACACTGAACGGAATTTTGAAATAACGGCAGCAGGAGAAGGAGGAATAACCAGAAGGAATGTGCAAAGGGGCTGTATAGACAGCCCCTTCTTTTCTGCATAAAATTAGGTGCAGGAACCCTGCAAGCATATACAACATGACAGCAAATATGATAACTGATTTTTATGTATTGCCTCGATTAGAATTCATTTTTATTATCAATAGTTATCATCTATAGTAGAAACAGGAAACAATCCCGGTCACTGCCGCACAATGATGTCATTGTGCGTATAGAAATCCAGGAAATCATACAGGGCTTTTCGGTTGTCGTCCGCCCGCCAGAACAAGGCGCTGTAAACCGTCGGGGCATTTTCAAGAGGGATCAGGGCCAGGCCGGTCATCTGCCTAAGCGGCGCCAGATCCGAAAGAATGCTGATCCCCAGACCGCTCTGGACCATCATGAGGACCGCACCGATCCAGTCAAAGGACAGAAGAATGTCCGGTTCAAAGCCGCACTGGATGCACCAGTTCCTGGCAAACCGGTATTCGCTGGAGCGTTCATCGGTGCCGAGGAAGATGAATTTCTCATATTTCAGATCGGAAAGGTTTACGGAAGACCTGCCGGCCAACGGATGGTCCGCCTTGGTGACAAGAGCCAGATGGGTTTCTTCAATGATCCGGTAATCCAGCTCCGGAAGGATCTCTTCCTGTGTAAAGATCTTCAGGGCAATATCGATCCGGCGGGACAGAAGGTCCTGATTGAGATCGGCCCGTTCCATATAAGGCGTGGAAAGAACCTTTGCGGTGTGGCTGACGGAATTGAAATGACGGATCGCGGGGACCAGATAAAACAGTTCTTTAAAAAGCATGTAACCGAACCGCAGCGTCACGGTCTCGGAGGAGGCAGCCTCTTTCATATGACTGATCAACAGCGGCTCTTTTCCGAAGATTCCGGAGCATTCCCTGCGAAGAACTTCTCCGGCAGCCGTCAGTTTCAGAGATCTGCCGGCGTGTTCAAACAAGGTGACATGAAACTCGTCTTCCAGATCCCGGATGGTTTTGCTCAGAGCCGGCTGGCTGACACACAGCCGGTCCGCTGCTTCATACAGGTTCCGGGACTGTGTGATGATATAAAAATAATATAATTTGTTGTAATTCATATTCTGTAATACGATGCCATTTCATAAGTTTCAGTTATGTAAATGATAGTTTACGCAGAGCGATTGTCAAGAGGAAATAGACATGATCAGGGAATTGAACGTAGATCAGCAAAAATGCATCCACTGCAGGCAGTGTCTGGATTTTTGCTATACCAATGTGATCGGGTGGGATGAGACGAAGGAGCAGCCTTTCGCGCAGTATCCGCTGGACTGCCAGCTGTGCTGCGTGTGCGAAGACGCATGTCCGGCGCATGCCATCACAGTCATCCCGGACTGGAGCCGGAAATATTACCCGGACTATCTGTCCGCGAAAAGCGCAGCAGCGATCCGCGAAATGGCAGCAGAGAAGGAAAGGAGGGCCGGGAAATGAGTGCAGAAAACAAAAGACCGCGTAAGTCACAGTGCTCGCATGTATTGATCATCGGCGGCGGGATCTCAGGCCTTACGGCAGCCCTCACGATCAAAGAGACCGATCCTGCAGCAGATGTACTTTTGGTGGACAAAGCCTGCGCCAGCAAAGGCTGGGCCGGCAAGGCGGCCAGAACGGCAGGGCTTTTGAGCTTTGTATCACAGGAAAAAGATCCGGAAGAATTTGCCCGGTACTGTGCAGGAGCCGACATCGGCTGCGGCCTGAATGACATGGCACTGCTGCGGGACTTTGCTTACAATTCAAGACGCCTGGTGGAGCATCTGGCAGACTGGGATGTGGATATTGAACGCAATGAAGACGGCAGCATGGCCGTGGGCGTATGGCCTCTTCCGTGGGTAACGGCTGGCGTGGATCCTGATATGTGCCGGAAAATGTCTTCCCGGGCCAAAAAGTACGGCGTACTCTTTGAAGACCATGTGGTGATCTCGGAGCTGATCGTACTGGAGGGACGGGTCAGAGGCGCCGTTGGATTTCATCTGCTGGACGGAACTTATCAGATCTATCTTGCAGATGTGGTGATCCTGGCCTGCGGGTCCCAGAACTTTGACATTACCCCGAGTTGGTGCAGTACCGGGGTTTCCCAGAAACTGGCGTATGACGCCGGATGCCGCTTCCGCAATGTGGAATTCTGCGGGATGGGGGATTTCGGAAGGTTCGGCCAGGACGGGCAGCGCTACTACGGACAGCATTCCGGTGCCCATACAGCCCATGACTGCCTGTATGTGGGGGAGGAAAACATTTCCCAGAAATGGCGTCCCGGTTTTCATTCTTCCATGGATCCGATGGCAGCCTATGCCTGGTACCGGGAGACCATGGCGGGGAACGGCCCGGTGGAAGTGCATTACCAGAAGTTCCGGGACGAGAGCGGAGCGCTGTTTCATTTCCATCCCAATGCCATGCGCAGGATGCACCGGGTAGAGTCCCTGGCGGAGTATCCGTATGAGCATGAACAGTACGAGGTGTTCCCCGGATTCATTTCCGAAATGTCCGCAATCCGGGTAGGTCACGGTATGGAAACCGATATCCCGGGGCTTCTGGCCATCGGCGATACCTCCGGTGCCGGCAGTGCCAGAGCAGGGGCCGTTCCTGCGCCGCCCGCCAAGATCCATGGAACAGGGATCTTAAATGCCCTGTATTCCGGAGACAAAGGGGGCAGTACAGCGGTCCTTTTGCTGCATGGCATAAAAAGGACTGGTGAGCAGCCGCCGGCAGAACTGCTTGACCGGCTGGAAGAGAGTACTTATCATTATTTTGACAGGGAAGAGGGGATTTCCCCGCGGGATGTAATATGCCGGGTACAGGATGCCATGGCTCCCTGCGATTATTCGTTCGTGAAGACGAAGGAACGCATGGAAGAAGCCCTCGGGATCATCCTGGAGGCGAAGGAAATGCTTCCCCGGATGAAGGCAGAAAACCTGCATGAACTCAGCAAATGTCTGGATGCGCAGGCAATGGTGCTCTGCGGAGAAATGTTTTACCGCGCCTCCCTTGCCAGGACAGAATCCAGATCTTTCCATCTGCGGGAGGATTATCCGGAAATGGATGCTTCCTGGAAGAAATGGCTGAATATCAGGAAAAACGGTGAAGAGATGGAGATCTTCACGGAAGAAATACCAAATATCTGAAACGAAAACAAAGAACAGACAGGGGGAATCAGAATGAATCTGACAGCAGACATTGTGATTATGGGAAGCGGGGCAGCCGGCTACAGCGCGGCGGATGCAGCTCTGCAAAAAGGAAAAACAGTAGTCATTTTTGAAAAGCGTCCTTTCCAGGGGGGCGTGGCCAACTGTGCGATCCAGTATATTGTCGTCCGCAACGAGAAAGCCTATCAGGACAAAGCATTTCATCTGCTTTATGAATACGGCAACTACAACGGCAATCCCAAGGTGATCCGCCGTTATGTGGACAACTCCTGGAGAACCAGGGAGTTCATCGAGCGCCTGGGAGTAAAAATGGAAGTAGCGGATGCAGTGCCCTTGGAAGACCTTGGCGCACCGGAGCGGGCGGACGGATTCCCGCCGGCCATCAATGTCCATGGGGATGACACCCATGCCCTGGGAAGGGGACGAGGTCACGGAGGCGCCCTGGTGGGTTTGTACGCCATGCGGGACATCATCAAACGGGGCGGAACATACCTTCTGGATACGCCGCTGACGGATATCAAGCTGGATGAAAACGGTGCCGTCTGCGAGGCCATCGGCGTACATAATAAAACAAAGGAAGAAGTCCATGTTTCCTGTAAGGCGGTGATCATCTGTGCCGGCGGCGTGCAGGATGATCCGGAAATGATCCGCGAGCATACCGGTTTTACCTACACCGGCAAAGATGCGCCGAACGGAGGCAATGTGACCTTTAACTGTTTCCCGAATACGAAACAGACCGGCGACGGTCACAAACTTGCCTGGAAACTGGGCGGAGCCGTCGGTAATATTTCCATTGAAGGCCATGATATGATACCGGGTCCGGGAATCGAGACCAGCACGGCATGGATCACGTACAATCAGTTCAAGATCATGACCGAGCAGCCTTATCTGTGGGTCAATAAAAGGGGTGAGCGGTTCTTTGACGAGAGCCTGTCCAACAACCATATCTCCACCTGCCGGGGGATCCGGAACCAGCCGGACCGGGTGAGCTACATGATCTTTGACGACGATACCCGGAAACACCTGGAAGAGAAGGTGGATTATTTCTATTTTGTTTTCCCGGCAGAAAAACTGACCGATGTCCGGGGACAGTTTAAGGACCTGATCGAAAACTGGGGCAACAAGCATGTCTTCATGGCAGATACTCTGGAAGAGATCTGCGCGCAGGCGGGGATCAGCGAGGAAGGCCTGAAAAAGACCATTGATCGGTACAATGGATTTGCTGCGTCCGGCGTGGATGAGGAATTTGACAAACCGGCACAGTACCTGCGTCCGGTGAAGAAAGGACCGTTCTACTGCATGCGGATCTACTGCGGCGGCTACAATACCATCGGCGGCATCCGGATCAACGGCGACATGCAGGTCATCAAGGAAAACTTTGATCCCATCCCGGGACTGTTTGCAGCGGGCGACAACGTATTGAACGAACTGTACGGCAATCCCATCATCGCTGGTCTCGGTGCGGCGTACTTTGCCATGCCGCTGGGATTTGCGGCGGGCGACTGCGCAAGCGAGTATATTGATCGGCTGTAGGACGTGATGACCGGGTGTCTGAGCGTATCGTGATAAAGTACAAGAATGGAGAAAAACATGAAAATAGAGATCAAGGATTACTGCATCCGCTGCGGGATCTGTGTCGGACTGTATCCCGAACTGTTTGCCCATAATTTTGAAGAGGACTGCATCGACGTTCTCAAAGACCCGGATACCGATGAACTGAAGCAGCAGGCACGGGATGCTGCCAGGGACTGTGCGGTAACGGCCATTTTCCTGGAGAAATGATCATGAATAAAATATTTGTCGTAAATCCGGGCTCCACCTCTACAAAGATCGCCCTGTTCGAAGAGGAAACCTGCGTCTTTTCCCATACGGTGGAGTACGATGCCAAGGAGCTGGAAGCCTATCCTTCCATTTCCGCCCAGCTGCCCGCCCGTATGAAAAACATTCTCCAGGTACTGGAGGAGAATCAGGTGGATCTTTCAGGACTTACTGCCTGCGTGGGAAGATGCGGAAGCGTCCTTCCGGTGGAGGGCGGCACCTATGAGATCAGCGACCTGATGCTGGAACATGCCCGTGTGGGCATCAACGGGGTCTATCATCCTGCCCAGTTGGGCGGCCAGATCGCGGCCCAGATCGCAAAACAGTATGGCTGCAAAGTTTATACGGTCAATCCGCCGGAAGTGGACGAATTTGAACCGGTGGCCAGGATCACCGGAATCCGGGAAATCCGTCGGGAAAGCCACCTGCATGCGCTGAACCTGAAGGAGACAGCGATCCGGCACTCCAAGCTCCATGGAAGAAGGTATGAAGACAGCAGCTATATCGTCTGCCACATCGGCGGCGGCATTTCCATCAGCGCGCACAAAAACGGCAGAATGGTGGACGGCAATGACATTGCCAAGGGTCTCGGTCCCATTGCTCCCACCAGGTGCGGGACTATTCCTGCAGGGTATCTGATCGAATATATTTTCCGGACCGGAAAAACGCAGGAGGAGCTGAGCCGGCTATGTACCAGAAGCGGCGGTGTGGTGGATCTTCTCGGGACGTCGGATATGAAAAAAGTCTATGAGAAGGCCAAAGAAGGAAGTCATGCAGAAGCCCTGGTGTGGGATGCCATGGTTTATTCCATCTGCAAGGAGATCGGTGCGATGGCAGCGGTCCTGCACGGAAAGGCGGATGGGATCTTGCTGAGCGGCGGCCTGATACACAATGAAGACCTGGTGCATTCCATTGAAGAAGCCTGCGGCTTCATCGCTCCGGTTTATGCGTATCCGGGAGAATTTGAGATGGAAGCCCTGGCCCATGGCGTACTGAGAGTCCTGCGGGGAGAGGAAGAGCCCAAGGTCTATTCCGGCGTACCGGTCTTTGACGTGAACAAGAGCCTGCTGTGAGATAAGAACAGGGTAATTTTACTAAATATTGCCAAATTGTTACGGCTGTAAATGCTTTTTGATAAAAAAGCTGTTTACAGCCGTCTTTTTTTGTCAGGGGCTTCCATAGAGTTTACTTGAATAAAGTGTTACTATAAAAATGGTTTTTTCACATATATAGAAGGGAACTTTATTTAAAGGAGGGAACATTTATGAAGGGGATGAAGAAAATGCTGGCGCTCCTTCTGGCTGTGGCAGTCACAGTCATGATGGCAGTTCCTGCACTGGCCCAGCCGGCTGCGGAGCAGACCTATGGGTTCGTGATCGCAGGCGGGCAGGAAGAGGCGGCACCGGAAGCCATCGCCGAAGAGGCGGCACCGGGAGAATCTCCCGCAGGGGAAGCTCCGGGTGAGTCTCCGCAAGGGGAATCTCCGGAAGGCGAGTCTCCGGCAGGGGAAGCACCGGCCGGTGAATCAGCAGGAGGATCGGAAGGCGGAGAATCCGCACCCGGCGGATCAGAGGAAGCTGCTGCACCGGAACCGCTGGTAGGTCAGGTGATCACCGAAACATTAACATTTGAAGACGGCGTGACCCTGGAAGAAGACAATCTTTATATTCCGGAAGAAGGCTATGGCGTGATCATGACCGTGGACGGCCAGGTTGTGACCCAGGCTCCGGGAACCTACGAAGGCAAAGTGGTATTTGAAGTAGTTCCGCTGACCGACAGCCATAATGAGCAGGGAGAGTATTTCCATAACAAATCTCTGGTCACCAGAAACACAGACAATCTGGTGGTAGTAGAGTCCGGCGTGAACGGTGAGATCACAGAGGACGGCATGAAAAATGCCGATATTACGGCAGATGCCCCGAACATCAGCGTTGTGACGGTAACCGGCGGAGAGTATGCGATCGAGGATTCCAAATTCCATACCCTGCAGACCGGCAACCATGCATCCGGCGGCAATGACTTTACCGGAGACGGCTGCGCCATCGCAGCTACCGGCGCATCGGTTCTTCATGTCCGCAACTTTGAAGGCACCGGCGACGGCGTGACCCGTACCGTTCTGTACGGCGGTCTGTCTGACAGAAACAATTATCCGACGATCTATGTATCTGACAGTAAGCTGACCTCTACCGGTGATATTGAAGGAGAAGACTGCGCAGTATGGGTGCTGGGACTTCACGGCGTGGTACGTACCTGCCAGTTCTGCGATTATTATGATGTATATTATTACAACACTCTGATCCAGTCCTTCGGCTGGGCCTGCCTGTCCGTTGACGGAACGGAATATCCGTGGGCAGACGACCTGGCAGAGCTGACCGCAGCCTACGTGGAAGGCGAAGGCTATGCCAATGCGGACGGCGAGATCATGGAACTCAATGAATTTGCAGTTGCCGCAACCGGCCTTACCGATGAGTATCTGGCAACACTGGCTGCTGTAGACAGTGCAGAGGCTCTGGAAGCGCTTCCGCAGACAAACGACTATTCGCTGTATTATTTCCCGGGCAAAAATACTCTGGTCAACAGTGAACTGGATATCCTTGACATGGATCAGGGACGCACCGGGTATTCATCCTATTCGATCGGTGCGAATATCAACGTTTACTCTAACTGTGTCGTCAATGCGGACTACGGCAATGTAGAAGCCAATGAATACGCTTCATCTGCTTATGTCAACGGAACCACAGTCAATGCCCGCAAGAGCATCGTCATGTGCCATTCCAATGCAGGCGGTATTACCATGTGCGCGGATTCCGTCCTGAATGCGGATGAGATCGCGTTTGTCTATAAGGGAACCGGCGAGGGATATGTCCAGGAGATGCTGGACGACGGCGGCGATGACGGCGGCTCCTCCGGTGGCATGATGGTAGCCAGCGCAACCGGCTCCAACCTGTATGTGCGCAACTGCGACGTCAATGCACCGGTGCTGGTCCTTGCATTTGATTCCGATGACCCGGGTGCCCTGGGCGGTACGGAAGTTGATTTCGACGACAGCATCGCCGGCAAGGATGAAAACTTTGATGTAACGGAAACGAATTTCTGGGGCAAGGCCAATACGATGATGTGGCCGGAAGACTCCAGCTATCAGTACAATGCAGCAGTCGAAGCTTACTTTGAGGACTGCATAGGCGATACCGCTCTGGAAGGCGACATTTTCAACTGCCATCAGTATACTTCCAAGAACCTGATCCTGACACTGGACAATTCCGAACTGACCGGTATCATTTCCTCCGGCTGGTGCGAGCATGCGGTTGACGGCATTGAAAGATCTCTTCCGTACGGCGATGATCTGATCGAAACAGAAGATGGCCGTATCCTGGGATGCCGCGAGAATCTTGGCCGCGTAACCTGCTATCCGTCAGAAACTGTTAACAACGGTATGATCGTCACTCTGAAGAACGGCGCTGTCTGGAATGTCACCGAGACTTCTTATGTATCTGTCCTGAACGTGGATGATACTTCTGTTGTAAACGGTCAGGTGACGATCCTTGATAACGGTCTGATCCAGGTCGATCCGGCAGCGGAAGCTGCGCAGGCTCCGGCAGAGTCTCCTGAAGGAGAGTCTCCGGAAGGAGAAGCACCGGCAGGCGCTCCCGCAGAGCCGGCTGAAGGCCCCGTTGCGCTGGAAGAACTCCCGGAAGGTGATGTGGTGGAAGTAGATACCTACAGTGAAATGGCAGGCGATATCACCGTTTATGTGTTCTACGAAATGGTAGACGGTCAGCCTGTGATCAAAGACCTGGTTGACAAAGAAGGCGGATTCAGCATCTATGAAATGGTTCCTGATCTGGGCGAGTTCCAGACGCTGTTGGAGGAAGCACTGGCTCAGTGATCTATAGACGTGCAGAACATTATATAGAAGGAAGAAGCAAGGCCGCCGGTTCATCCGGCGGCTTTGCTGCAGCAAAAGCATTTGCCTTTTTTGGACGGTGTAACAAAAACGAGGCTATGCATGATTTTTAAGGCTTTGCTGTAACAAAATGAACGCTATGCACGATTTTCCAAAATCCGCTGCAGCGAAATGAACGGTATGCATGGATTTACGCCAATTTACGCCGATTTTTGGGGCTGAAATCATGCATACCATCGAAAACAGTGCAAAAAATCATGCATAGCGTCACAAACGTTACAGAAGACCGGCGAAAATCATGCATAGCGTCGCATTTGATGTAGCCATTTCCGACATGCCAGTGGAAAACAGAACGCACTTCATGTACAATAGAAGGCAGCGAAAAAAGGAACCCTTTAAAAAGGAAAGGAGACCCATCCGCATGACAGAGAATTCCAACATCCTGAAAGCGGAAGATTATATAGAACCCAGATGTGTGCTCTGCGACGAGCCTTATGGTGCGGAGCCTGCAGCAAAAAGCGTTCCGCAGCGCCGTATCATTGAGAAAATGGATGAGTATATGAGCCGCAGGGACTACGCCGGAGCGCAGAGGCATCTTCTTTACTGGCTGGAGGAAGCCAGACTTGGCAGAGATCAGCGGGGCGAGCTGATGATCCGCAATGAGCTGGTGGGGCATTATCGGAAAACCGCCGAGAAAGAGGCGGCATTTGAACAGGCCCGGGCAGCCCTGGATCTTCTGAAGGAAATGGATTTTGAAGGAACCATCAGCGCCGGCACGACTTATACCAATGTGGCCACCGCTTACAATGCCTTCGGAGAAAATGAACAGTCTCTCGTGCTGTTCGAAAAGGCGAAGGATGTCTACGAATCCAGTTCCCGTACGGATCCGCAGCTTCTGGGAGGCCTATACAACAATATGGCTCTCGTCTGTGTGTCCCTGAAGCAGTTTGAACGGGCAGGAGAACTGTATCAGAAAGCGCTGTCCGTCATGGAGAAAGTACCCGGCGGAGAACTGGAGCAGGCGATCACCTACATCAATATGGCCAATGCGGCGGAAGATGAGAAGGGGCCGGAGGAAGCGGAGGAACAGATCAATTCCTTCATGGACAAAGCTTATGAACTGCTGGATACCACCAGTGCCCCCAGGGACGGGTACTACGCCTTCGTGTGTGAGAAGTGTGCCCCGGCATTTTCCTGGTACGGGTATTTCATGCAGGCAGAAGAGCTGAACCGCCGGGCGGAAGAAATCTACCGGCGAAATGATGCTGACGGAGATGCAGAAGTATGAAAGGACTGGAACTGTCAAAAGCATTTTATGAAGAATACGGCAAAGAGATGTTAGAAGGATTTCCGGAACTGCTTCCTTATCTGGCGGCAGGACTGACCGGAAGCGGGTCCGAATGTTTCGGCTATGACGATGAGATCTCGGCAGATCATGATCTGGAGCCGGGATTTTGCATTTTCCTGCCGGGCGAAGAGATCGTGGACCGAAAGAGTGCTTTTTTACTGGAGCGCGCATACGCAAAGCTTCCGAAAGAATTCATGGGTTATAAAAGATCCCTGATGCAGCCGGTAGGCGGAGCCCGGCACGGCGTGATACGGACAGCGGAATTCTTTGCAGAGAAAACCGGAAGCGAAAGCGGCATCCTGTCCGTAAATGACTGGCTGTCCCTGCCGGAGCAGTCCCTGGCGGAAGCGGTGAACGGAGAGCTGTATTTTGACAATTACGGTGAAGTCACAAAGATCCGGAAGGGACTGGCTTATTATCCGGAGGACATCCGCCGCAAGAAGCTGGCGGGACATTTGCTTTTGATGGCCCAGGCCGGACAGTACAACTACCGCCGTACCATTGCCCACGGGGAGTACGGCGCCGCCCAGCTGGCGGTCTTTGAATTTGTGAAAAGCACGATGGCGGCAGTGTTTCTTCTTAATAAAAAATACCAGCCGTATTATAAATGGAGTTTCCGGGCCATGCGCGAACTGGACATCCTCTCCATCGAGGCGGAACTTTTAGAATATCTGATCACGTCCGATAACCGGGAGGAAGCGGCAGAAGAAAAATACAATGTGATCGAAGGGATCGCAGCCGATGTGATCGATGAACTGATGGAGCAGAACCTTACAAAAGCGATCTGCGGAGATCTGGAAAAACATGCTTACTCCGTCAATGATTCCATCGCAGATGCCACGGTCCGCAACCTGCATATCCTGGTGGCAGTTTAAGGAGGGAAAGAAATGAAACTTCATGGACTTCAGAAAATGACCTTGCTGGATTTTCCGGAACATGTAGCCTGCACCATATTTCTGGGCGGGTGTGATTTCCGCTGCCCTTTCTGCCACAATTACGAACTGATCGACGGGACGGCGCAGCCGGTCATGGAAGAGGAGGAGTTCCTGAATTTCCTGTCAAAACGCCGGGGACTTCTGGATGGCGTCGCCATCACGGGAGGAGAACCCTGCCTGCACAAAGACCTGCCGGAACTGATGAAAAAGATCCGGGATATGGGCTTTGCCGTGAAGCTGGATACCAACGGCTATCATCCGGAGATGCTGCAGAAGATCCTGGAAGAGCGCCTTGTGGATTACGCTGCGATGGATATCAAAAACAGTCCCGATAAATACGCGCAGACCGCAGGGTTGGAAAGCATCGACCTCGGCAGGATCCGAAGAAGCATTTCCCTTCTGATGAACAGTGGCATCGACTTTGAATTCCGGACTACGGTGGCAGAACCGCTTCATGAAGAGGAGGATTTTTACGGGATCGGAGAACTGATCAAAGGGGCAGAGTGTCATTTCCTGCAAAGTTTCACCGACAGAGATTCCGTACCGTTTGAAGGCTTTCATGCTCCGGATCCGGAGAAGCTTCTCACCTATCAGAAGATCCTGCAGGGATATGTAAAGAGGGTACAGATCCGGGGAACCTGACAGGCAAAACGAAAGCATGCAGCACTCCTTTCGTCAATTGTCAAAAATAGACAAATTTTACTGAGACCACTATATATAGTTTTTATCTTTGATTTCCACCACAATATATTGACAGACAAGTCTGCCCGTGGTAAGGTTTAAGACGTGGCTTTTTGAGCGATGCTTCGAAAATGCTGCGCGTTAAATACTATCCCGGGGAGGCTTATACTATATGTATCAAGTAATCAAAAGAGACGGAAAAGTGGTTGATTTTAATATCAGCAAGATCAGCAACGCGATCACCAAGGCATTTGTAGCGCTGGACAAACAGTATCATCCCAGCGTGATCGAACTGATCTCTCTGCACGTCACTTCCGATTTCGAAAGCAAAATTGAAAATGACAAGATCACAGTAGAACAGATCCAGGACAGCGTGGAGAAGGTTCTGTCCGAGTCCGGCTACTCAGATGTTGCCAAAGCATATATCCTTTACCGCAGACAGCGGGAAAAAGTGCGTAATATCAACTCCGCGCTGTTAAACTACAAGGACCTGGTTGACGATTATCTGAAGATCAATGACTGGAGGGTCAAGGAGAATTCCACCGTTACCTATTCTGTCGGCGGTCTGATCCTGTCCAACTCCGGCGCGATCACGGCCAACTACTGGCTCAGCGAAGTTTATGATGATGAGATCGCGCAAGCCCACAGAAAAGCAGAGATCCATCTGCACGACCTTTCCATGCTGACAGGATACTGCGCAGGATGGAGCCTGAAGCAGCTGATCCAGGAAGGTCTGGGCGGCGTTCCCGGAAAGATCACTTCTTCACCGGCCAATCATCTGTCCACCCTCTGCAACCAGATGGTCAATTTCCTGGGAATCATGCAGAATGAATGGGCAGGCGCACAGGCATTCTCCTCCTTTGACACCTATCTGGCTCCTTTCGTAAAGGTAGACAACCTTTCCCAAAAGGAAGTGAAGCAGTGCATCCAGTCCTTTGTTTACGGCGTGAATACACCGAGCAGATGGGGTACACAGGCTCCGTTCTCCAACATTACTCTGGACTGGACGGTTCCCAATGACCTGAAGAACCTGAATGCGATCATCGGTGGAAAAGAGATGGATTTCACCTACGGGGACTGCCAGAAAGAGATGGATATGGTCAACAAGGCCTTCATCGAGATCATGATCGAAGGCGATGCCAACGGCCGCGGGTTCCAGTATCCGATCCCGACCTATTCCATCACACGGGATTTCGACTGGAGCGAAACCGAGAACAACAAGCTGCTCTTTGAAATGACAGCGAAATACGGCACACCGTATTTCTCCAATTACATCAACTCCGATATGGAGCCTTCCGATGTCCGTTCCATGTGCTGCAGACTGCGTCTGGACCTTCGGGAACTTCGGAAGAAATCCGGCGGATTCTTCGGTTCCGGCGAATCCACAGGTTCCATCGGCGTCGTGACCATCAATATGCCCCGTATCGCCTACCTGGCAGCGGATGAAGCAGACTTCTACAAACGTCTGGACAGCCTGATGGATATCGCCGCCAGATCCCTGAAGACCAAGAGAACCGTTATCACCACTCTTCTGGAGCAGGGTCTGTATCCATATACCAAGCGGTATCTGGGCACCTTCAACAACCACTTCTCCACCATCGGCCTGATCGGTATGAACGAAGTCGGTCTGAATGCAAAATGGCTTCGCGCGGATCTGACGGACGCAAGAGTACAGCGGTTTACGAGAGACGTGCTGAATCATATGAGAGAACGCCTGTCCGATTATCAGGAGATGTACGGTGACCTGTACAACCTGGAAGCGACTCCGGCAGAGTCCACCACATACCGGTTTGCAAAACACGACAAGGAGCAGTTCCCGGATATCATTACGGCCAATATGAACGGAACGCCGTATTATACGAACTCTTCCCACCTGCCGGTCGGTTATACCGAAGATGTATTCTCGGCACTGGATATCCAGGATGATCTGCAGACTCTTTATACTTCAGGTACCGTCTTCCACGCCTTCCTGGGTGAGAAGCTTCCGGACTGGAAGGCCGCAGCCAACCTGGTGCGCAAGATTGCGGAAAACTATAAACTGCCGTATTACACCATGTCCCCGACGTATTCCGTCTGCAAGGATCATGGCTATCTGACAGGAGAGCAGTTCACCTGCCCGATCTGCGGCGCCAAGACAGAAGTCTACAGCCGTATTACAGGATACTACCGTCCGGTGCAGAACTGGAATGACGGCAAGGCGCAGGAGTACAAGGACCGCAAGGTTTACAATATCGGCAGATCCGTTCTGTCCCATACAGGCCCGAATCCGGCACCGGTGGATGAGCCAGTAGAGAAAGTGCATGATACGGCGGCGGTTCAGAAGGAGTGGAAGAATCCGGCTCCGGCAGATGAGTTCGAAGCGATCCTCTTCAAGACTCCGACCTGTCCGAACTGCAGGGCTGCCGGCGCGATCCTGGACAAGGCAGGCGTAAGATATAAGGCGCTCAATGCCAATGAAGAAAAGCAGCTGGTGGAAAAATACGGCGTTAAGCAGGCTCCGACCCTGGTCCTTCTGAACGGAGGAAATGTGGAGAAATACCGCGGCGTGTCCGATATCAAGGGCTGGCTGATGAAGAGATAAACAGAGTATTCTGTGTGATTTACGGATTGCCTCCGATCCCTCTCTGAAAAACGCATTCGCTGATTGTTTTTCAGAGAGGGATCGGGGGCAATCTGTAACCATACAGAACTATTATACGGAGAGCAAAAATGATAGATGTGATAATTGTTGGCGGAGGGCCGGCCGGAATGACCGCGGCACTCTATGCACAGAGAAACGGAAAACAGGCGCTTGTGATCGAAAAAACCGGATTCGGCGGCCAGATCACCCATTCCCCGAAGGTGGAGAATTATCCGGGCACACTGTCCATGAGCGGCAATGAATTTGCAGAACATACCCTGGACCAGATCCTTGCCCAGGGCGCTCAGATTGAGTTCGAAACCGTAGTATCTGTGGAAGATGCAGGAGATAGCAAGATCGTGAAGACCGAAGAGGGCGGCGTTTACGAGGGACGGACCGTAATCCTGGCTACCGGTGTCAAACACCGCATGCTTGGTCTGGAAGGCGAAGAGGATCTGGTGGGCGAAGGTATTTCCTTCTGTGCCGTCTGCGACGGGGATTTCTATGCAGATAAAACCGTGTGTGTTGCCGGCGGCGGCAACAGTGCGCTGCAGGAAGCGATCCTTCTTGCCGAGAAGAGCAGCGAAGTGATCATGCTGCAGGATCTGGAGTATTTTACCGGGGAATCCCGTCTTCAGGATGTGTTATTTTCCAAGCCGAATGTCCGGGCGATCACCAATGTGAAGTTCAATCGTCTGATCACGGCTGACGGCATCTTGACCGGCGTGGAAGTGGAAGACCGTACCTCCGGTCAGACCCAGCAGATCTCCTGTGACGGCCTGTTTGTGGCAATCGGTCTGATTCCGGAAAACGAACCCTTCGCTGATCTGGCGGACCTGAACTCCTATGGCTATTTTGATACGGATGAGCAGTGTCTTACCAAAACCCCGGGAGTTTTTGTGGCAGGGGACTGCCGCAGCAAGTTCGTTCGTCAGCTGACAACCGCGACGGCGGACGGCGCGACTGCCGCCCTGGCTGCCTGTCGGTATATCAACGGGCTGTAAAACAGATTGATTGGAGCCTGATTTTGAATCAAGCAGGAGAAGCGTTCGATCCAGATCCGGGATTGGATGCTTCTTTCTTTATTTCCTCAGGACAGCCGGGGAAGGAAATTTGACGGCGGATAATTGAACCCATACTGTTTTATTAGTAAAATAACAAACATCAGTAATAATCAGGCTGACAAGCATAAAAAAAGACAGGAGAGAAATGTAATGATGAAATACCTATTACAGAAAACAACAGTATTGATCTTAGCTGTATGCATGATCCTCAGCTGCATCGTGCTTCCGGTTTCTGCGGAGGAAACGCAGTATGCGGAACAGGAAGCTGCAGAAGAAATTGCCGTGACAGAGGCAGACATTGATGAGACCACAAAAGAGCCTGTCATAGAAGCGATCGAAGAAGAGACGACCATAGAAGCGACCACGAAAGAAGAGACAACAGAGGAAGTGCCCACAGAAGAAGAGACAACGACTGAAGAGGCTGCCGAGGAAGCGACTACGGAAGAAGAGACGACCATAGAAGAGCCCACGGAGGAAGAGACAACAGAGGAAGAAACCACCGAGGAAGAAACTACCGAAGAGGAAACAACGCAGGAAGAGACTGCAGAAGAAGAGACCATCGGCGAGCTCCTGGAAGAAGCAGCAGAAGAACCTCAGACAGAACCAGAAACGGAAGAAATTTCGGAAGAAGAGCTGCCGGCATTTTTTGGGAATGCGCAAGTGGAGGGAGTTCTTGTTTCTGTCAGTGCGCCGGAAGGAGTATTCCCGGCAGATGCAGTACTGTCTGTACAATCCGTGCCTGCCAGCGTCCGGCAGAACGTGGAAAGCCTGATTGATAGTGTCCGCAGGGAAGATGAAGTTGTGGCAGTCTCCTATACCCTCGATATCAAAGTGCTTGATGGAGCAGGCGAAGAACTGCAGCCGAAGGACGGACAGAAGGTGACCGTATCTTTTTCTGCTGAAGAAACGCAGGACAGCAACCTGAAAGCACAGATCTACCATATTTCCGATGCCGGGTTTGTGCAGGAAATGGACACAGGAGTACTCTACGAAGAAGAAACGATCGGAATTGATGGATGCGCCGTCTATGCGGAGACAGACAGCTTCTCCTATTATACGGTGGAATTCACGTATCATAAACTGCAGTATATCCTGGAGAGCGGCAGCAGCATCCGGCTTTCGGATATTCTGGAGGAGCTTGGTCTGACGGGAGAAGTGACAGATGTTCAGTGCAGCAATGAAGAACTTTTTAGTGCCGTGCAGGAAGACGGCATCTGGATGCTGACCTCCCATAAAGACTTTACCAGTGAGGAATGGCTGAAAGTCACCATCAATCAGATCGAGTATGAGATTCTTGTGACCGATGATACAACGGTAACAGTCGAGGAAATAAAGCTTACAACGGCGGTTACCGGAGAGACGGTAACCTATACTGGACAGGTCAGTTATACCCTGGCTTATGAGGTGCTTACTCTGGTAAATCAGGAGCGGGCTAAAGAAGGTCTTTCTGCGCTTGTGATGGATCAAGACCTGCTGGAAGCGGCTATGCTTCGGGCCGGGGAAATTGCGGTAAGCTTTTCCCATACCAGGCCGGACGGAAGCTCCTGCTTTTCCGCCTGCAGTAAAATGAGCGGGGAAAATATCGCTGCCGGTTCCTCCACCGCTGCAGGGACCATGAACCAATGGATGAATTCCGAGGGGCATAGGGCAAATATCCTGGGCGGTTACAGGTCCATCGGGGTCGGCTGTTTTATCATTAACGGGAATTATTACTGGGTACAGTGTTTCGGCGGAGGCGTGGCAGAGACGGCAACCCAGCTTCCGGATCAGGACCTGGTTGTCAATGCACAGATCAGGCAGGATCTGCTGGGTACTGCAGTCCTTCGGTTTGACCTGGCGGAAGGGACCCATCTTGATGATGAAACGTTCAAGCTGAATGCCCGTTTTTATCTGACTGATGAAGACGATGGAACCTTTGGCTCCATCCCGATCGCAGACACGAATCTGACATGGGCCTCTTCCAAGAAAACGGTGGCAAAAGTGTCTTCAAGCGGCTGGGTAACCACACTGAAACCGGGAACAGCCACCATTACGGCTAAGCTGGGAACTACATTTACCGCTTCCTATGTCATGACTGTAACCTGCCATCACCAGTTTTCCGATTATACATTAAACAGCAGCAATCAGTTTACCGCAGTCTGCAGCAGATGCGGGAAAACCATTACGGGGCAGGCTCCCACCGAGTACAGCTTAGTCTGGCGCAACAGTATTTCAGAGGATGGGTATTTTTATTCCGGATTTCCGCTTAATAACCCCATCGGCAGCAACATTGAATGCTGGTTTTATTATACGGATGGCGAGGACGGTTTTAACCAGATGATCATCGAAAACTCCAATCAGGCCGTTCTGGAAACACCTGCGAGAATTTCCAGCGGGATATACAATTTCAAGATCAAAAAAGCGGGAACGGTAGTACTTCACTTCTATATGGAGTATAACCCGTCCCTGGGATTTGAGCTGGTTCTTAACTTCAGTAAAAGCGGTATGTGGATGCGGCAGGAAAATGGCTGGTGTTTCTTCAAGGACGGACTGCCGGTAACCGGATGGCAGAAGATCGACGGCACATGGTATTATTTTGACAGTTCCGGTTACATGCAGACCGGCTGGAAAAAGATTGGCAGCAAATGGTTTTATTTTGCCAGTAACGGAGCTATGCAGACTGGCTGGCAGCAGATTTCCAAAAAATGGTACTATTTTAACGGAAGCGGCGTGATGCAGACCGGCTGGCTGAACAAGAGCAGCAAATGGTATTATCTGGAAAGCAGCGGAGAGATGGTGACCGGCTGGAAGAAGATCAGCAGCAAGTGGTACTATTTTGAAAGCAGCGGTTCTATGGTAACCGGTTGGAAGAGGATCAACCGCAAATGGTATTATTTCCTGTCCGGTGGCGCCATGGTAACCGGCACGCGGAAGATCGATGGAAAGACATATACCTTCAATGCTTCCGGCGTATTGATCGGATAATCTATTTTTCTAAAACGGGACAATAAGGCACCGATTCTTGCAAACGTATTTATTTATCTACCGAACGATCCTGTTATAATCAGGGAAACATAAGAAACAGACAGCGGACCGTTTTCAAACGGTCCGCATGCAGAGAGGAGACATATCATGCAGAAAAAAATCAGTAAAAAGGTGATCATTGCCATCATTGCCATTATCGTTGTTCTGATCTTCTTTTTTAACGCCTTCTCCGTGGTGGAAGCCGGACATACCGGCGTTATCGTAACCATGGGAAAGGTGACGGAGAGCACCCTGCAGGAAGGTCTGCATCTGAAGATCCCGTTTATCCAGAATATTGTGATGATCGACAACAGGATCGTGAAACTGGAAGTGCATACGGAAGCATTTTCCAAGGACCTGCAGACCGTAGATACCATACTGGCGATCAACTACCGGGTGGATACTTCCAAATCTTACAGCATTTACAAAAATGTAGGACCGAACTATGAAGGCATCCTGATCACCCCGGCAGTCAACGAAGTTCTGAAAGCCATTACGGCTCAGTATACGGCAGAGGAGAGCGTGACCAACAGGAACATGATCTCGGAAGGCCTGGTAGAGGGACTGAACGAGAAGCTGAACGATGCAGGACTTTATGTAACGGACGTCAATATCATCAACTTTGAATTCTCAGAAGCCTTCATCACGGCAATCGAAGAGAAACAGGTCGCTCAACAGCAGCTTCTGAAAGCGGAGACCGACAAACAAAGAGCGATCACCAATGCCCAGGCGGAAGCAGAATCCATCAGGATCAGAGCCCAGGCAGAAGCCGATGCCAACAAGACCATCGCCGAGTCCCTGACAGAAGAGATCATCGAATACCAGAAGATCCAGAAATGGGACGGTATCCTTCCGAAAGTCACCGGCAGCAGCGGCACATTTGTATCGGTCGACACTCTGGAAAACAGCACAAAATAATCAGCAGATCCTAATCAGCTGACCGGTACGCATAAAGGTACAGACTGCCCCGGGATCCGCCTCTGAAAACCATCATCAAAGATGTTTTCAGATGCGGGTCCCGGGGCTTTTTTCATAAATGATCACAATCACTTAGGATTCCTGACTAATAATTAACTATCCCTTGAAAAAACGCATCGCTGTGAGTATCATTATTATAATCGTGTGAACTGTATCATAAAAAAACCGAAGGAGAAAAGAAGTGAAAAGATTGCACGGCGTTAAAGCGCCTCACTGGAAACATACAGCAGATCTTGCTGCAGTCCGGATCCCGATTCCTCCTGAAGTGATCATCCCCATGTCCATGCATATCGGTGCGCCGGCGAAACCTGTGGTTAAAGCCGGTGATCCGGTCAAAGTAGGGCAGATGATCGCGGAGGCAGGTGGATTTGTATCTGCGCCGATCCATTCCGGAGTGTCCGGGAAAGTGAAAAAGATTGATGAGATCCTGCTGTCTACGGGACAGAAAGGAACGGCAGTCATTATCGAAACAGACGGAGAACAGGAAGTCTGTCCGGATATGGCGCCTGTCCCGGTCACCTCGAAGCAGGAACTGATCGAAGCCGTGAAAGCCAGCGGTCTGGTAGGTCTGGGCGGTGCAGGATTTCCCGCATCGGTAAAACTGTCTGTGAAAGACGGCGTGAAGATCGACTATCTGCTGGTAAACGGAGCAGAATGCGAGCCCTATATCACGTCCGATACAAGGACGATGCTGGACGATGCGGAACTGATCGTCGGAGGTGCCGAACTCGTCCAGAAGTATCTTCAGATTCCGGAAGTGGTTTTCGGGATTGAAAACAATAAGCAGGAGTGCATCCGTAAGCTGGGGACACTGTGCCAGGGAAAACAGGGCATGAGAGTGGAATCTCTTCCTGCCATGTACCCGCAGGGCGGTGAAAAAGTCCTGATCTACAACATCACAGGCCGTGAGGTGCCGGAGGGGAAACTTCCTGCAGACGCCGGCTGTATCGTGATGAACTGTACCTCACTGGCAGCATTGTACCGCTATATCACTACCGGTATGCCGCTGGTGGAAAAATGCATTACCGTGGACGGCTCCGCTGTGGCAAAACCACAGAATGTGATCGCTCCGATCGGGACGCCGATCAAATACCTCTTTGAATTCTGCGGCGGCTTTAAGACGGATCCCGCCAAGATCCTGTACGGCGGCCCCATGATGGGCATCGCGGTGCCGGATGCGGAAGTACCGGTCCTGAAGGGGACCAATGCGGTGCTGGCATTTGACAGAGAAGACGGGATCCTTCCGGAACCTACCGCCTGTATCCGCTGCGGCAATTGCGTCAAGCATTGTCCGATGCGGCTTCTTCCTCTGGAGATCGAAAGAGCCTTTAACCTGAAAAAACCGGAAATCCTGGAACAGGAAAAGGTCGGCCTTTGTATGGAATGCGGCTGCTGTGCTTTCGGCTGCCCGGCAAAAAGACCTCTCGTCCATGTGATGAAGCTGTCCAAGGCCATGCTGCGGGATTACCAGACAGCTAAAAAACTGGAGGCCGAGAAAAAGGCAGCAAAGGAGGAAAACAAATGAGCAGTTTAACCGTTTCTTCTTCCCCTCATATCCGGCAGAAAACGTCCACACCGAGGATCATGGTGGATGTGATCATCGCCCTTATGCCGGCATTGATCGCATCGGTGATCATTTTCGGGTACCGGGCTGTTGTGGTGACCGGCGTCTGTGTGGCGGGCTGTGTTCTTTCTGAATTTATCTGGCAGAAACTGATGCATCAGAAAGTGACGGTAGGGGACCTGACCGCTGTGGTAACCGGTATCCTGCTGGCCTATAACCTTCCGGTGGGCATCCCCATCTGGCAGGCGCTCATCGGTTGTATCGTGGCGATCATCGGCATCAAGCAGCTGTTCGGCGGCGTCGGCAAGAACTTTGTAAACCCGGCGATCACCGCCCGTATCGTGATGTTTCTGGCATTTTCCGTCTCTATGACCACCTGGGTATTTCCGGATGCGGTCTCTTCCGCAACGCCTTTAGGGCTGATCTCCACAGGCGCAACGGACCAGCTCCCAAGCCTTTTACAGATGTTCCTCGGCGTAAGAGGCGGCTGCCTTGGCGAGACTTCCGTCCTTGCCCTTCTGCTGGGCGGGATCTATCTGGTGATCCGTAAAGTGATCACCTGGCATACGCCGGTGGTTTATATCGGAACCGTCTTTTTATTCACCCTCGCCTTGGGCCAGATGCCTGTGTACCAGATCATGTCCGGCGGACTGATGCTCGGCGCGATCTTTATGGCGACCGACTATGTGACGACTCCGTATTCGGCCATCGGCAAAGTCGTATTCGGACTCGGAGCCGGCATCCTAACCGTGATCATCCGTGTATACGGCAATTATCCGGAAGGCGTGTCCTATTCCATCCTGTTAATGAACATCCTGACTCCTTACATCAACCGGATCAGGATCACGAGACCGGTAGGAGGTGCAAAGGCATGAAAAGCTCAGTGAAAAAAGATTTTGTAATGCCCATTGCCGTTCTTACGATCATCTGTCTGGTGATCACGGCACTCCTTGCCCTGACCAACAGCGCAACGGAACCGGTGATCAGGCAGTCTGCCCTGGAACGGGCCGAGGCAGCCAGAGCAGAGATCATACCGGATGCAGACGGATTTGAACTGATCGAGGCGGAAAGCCTTCCTTCCACTGTCAAGGAAGTATACAAAGCCACCAACGACACCGGCTATGTGTTTATGCTGACAACGATGGGATACGGCGGTGAGATGGATCTGATCCTGGGAATGGATAATGAAGGAAAGATCATCGACGTCAAGACATTAAAACACAGTGAGACCAAAGGTATGGGATCCAAGACAGCAGAAGAACCTTTCCGGAGCCAGTTCTCCGGCAAGGATGAAATGCTGGAAGGCGTGAGCGCAATCTCCGGCGCCACAATCTCTTCCAAAGCTTATCTTGGAGCAGTTGCGGATGCATTTGAAGCATTCGGGATCGTTACGGGGGTGGAATAAACAGTGAAAGAATCTAAGTTATCAATACTCACAAAGGGTATTATCAAAGAAAATCCGGTATTGGTGCTTGTCCTGGGAACCTGCCCTACACTTGCGGTCACGACCCAGGCCTCCAATGCCATCGGCATGGGAATCGCATTTACATTCGTTCTGATCTGTTCCAACATCGTGATCTCCCTGCTTCGCAATATTATCCCGGACAAGGTCAGGATCCCCTGCTATATTACCGTTATCGCCGGCTTTGTTACCATTATCGAGCTGGTGATGGAGGCTTACGCCTACAGTCTGTATGAAGCGCTGGGCATCTACCTGTCCCTGATCGTTGTTAACTGTATCATCCTGGGAAGGGCCGAGATGTTTGCCAATAAGAACAAACCCTTTGCATCGTTCCTGGATGCAGTCGGCATGGGAATCGGGTTTACCCTGACCCTTCTTGTCATGGCGTCGATCCGTGAGATCCTCGGCAGCGGCACATGGTTTGGTATGGAGATCCCGGTGCTGAAGGACAACAACATTTCCCTTATGACCATGGCACCCGGCGGATTTTTCGTATTTGCCTGCCTGATGGCTCTGGTCAACAGGATCACGAAGCACCGCAACAAGAGGATCACGGAATATGGATGTGATACCTGTCCGTCTGCGGCATCCTGCGGCAAGACTTCCTGTGAGGGCTGCACGTCGGCAGCAGGAGAGGCTGAGAAAGCCGCTGTTCAGGAAGGAGGCGCAGTGAAATGAGTTTCAAAGCATTGATCGTCATCTTATTAAGCGGCGTACTGGTCAACAACTACGTTCTTCGTCAGTTCCTGGGGATCTGTCCGTTCCTGGGCGTGTCCAAGGAATTGAAAAACGCCACCGGCATGAGCATCGCCGTTATCTTTGTTATGGTGCTGGCAACAGCGGTTACCTGGCCGATCCAGATGCTTCTTTTGACCCCGAACGGACTGGGATATCTGCAGACAGTCGTCTTTATCCTGGTCATCGCCGCCCTGGTGCAGCTGGTCGAGATCGTCCTGAAACGGTTTATCCCGGCTCTTTACCGGGCACTGGGCGTATACCTGCCGCTGATCACTACCAACTGCGCGGTCCTGGCTGTTACCATCGCCAATATCGATAAATCCTATACCTTTGTGGAATCCATCTTCAATGCATTGGGTTCCGGTATCGGATTTATGCTGGCCATGGTGCTGTTTGCAGGCGTCAGGGGACATATTGAGGCAAGCGACCCGCCGGAGTCCTTCAAGGGACTGCCCATCGTTCTGGTGGCAGCTTCAATCCTTTCCCTGTCATTCTTCGGGTTCAACGGCGTCGTTGAAAACCTGTTCGGTTAAGGAGGTGCTGTATGAACGGAATTGTGTTAGCCATCGTTTCGGTCACGGTCATCGGCCTTATCTGCGCAGTGGTCCTTTCCATCGCATCCAAGGTGATGGCGGTACCGGTCAATGAAACCGAAAGCAAGATCAGAGAATGTCTTCCCGGAGCCAACTGCGGAGCCTGCGGATACGCGGGATGTGACGGCTATGCTGCCGCACTGGCAAATGGGGAAGAGACCAGGACATCCAAATGTATTCCCGGAAGCGACGGCGTGGCGGCGCAGATCGCAGCGGTGTTGGGCGTGGAAGCGGAAGATGTTGTGGAGCAGGTCGCCGTGATCCATTGTAAAGGCGACTGTGATGTCACCCATGATAAGATGGATTATCAGGGCATCGAAAGCTGTAAGGCTGTGAAGCTGTTCTACGGCGGCAGAGGTTCCTGTACCTACGGCTGTATCGGCCTGGGAGACTGTGCAGCGGTCTGTCCGCAGGGTGCAATCTGCCTGGAAAAAGGGATCGCCCATGTGGATACCAGAAAATGCATCGGCTGCGGTCTATGCGCCAAGGCGTGCCCGAATCATCTGATCACCCTGGAAGCAGATACCATCACCTGTCAGGTGACCTGCAGCAATCATGACAAGGGTGCCCAGACCAGAAAAGTCTGTACACACGGCTGTATCGGCTGTCAGAAATGCGTCAAGAACTGTCCGGCAGAAGCCATTTCCATGGACAACAACCTGGCGAAGATCGATTACAGCAAATGTATCAGCTGCGGAACCTGCGACGATATCTGTCCGACCGGCTGCATCATGGAAGCCGATTTCCGCGGCGTATTCAACAAAGACAAATAAGAGTTCGAGTTTTCATTCTGAAGGGGCTGTCGCGATAGGATAATTGCGGCAGCCCCTTTGTCTTCTGGTCGACAGGAACCATAGGTGTTCTTCTTTCAGCTATTTTCATTTATTGAGAACGCCAGATGTTCTTTATTTGGCTGTTTTTAGATGTTGAGAATATCAAGTGTTCTTTTTTTAGGCCATTCTGTTTTTTAAGAACTGCCCAAGTGTTCTTTATTCCAAAGATATGCCTGTTTGAGTACACTTTTTATTCTTTTTTGGAGCAAACAAGAGATTTGAGAATAGTCTGCCAGTTCTCATATATAGAAAAATGGTTCTACAAGAATACTTTGTATTCTCTATATTCGAAAAAGAGTGTTCTGAGAACAGCTGGTGTTCTCAGAACCGACAAATGACCAAAATGAGAACAAACAAGAACAGATCACAGAGCAAGATCAGCTGCTATTGTAATGAAGCCAGCTTTATTGTTCTTCCTCGTCAAACAGATCTTCATAAAGGATCTTTCGCATATCTTCCACACTGGGATTTTCCATATCGCTGAGCCTCCGGGCCTGATTGGTAATGATCTTTTCAAACAGGTTCCTTACTTCCCGGGCATTTGCGAAATTCTCAAAGGTTTCCGTCTTCTTGATCCGGAGCAGCTCGGTCACCCGTTCCAGGTTTTCCTCATCGATCTCATATTCGTATTTGTCACAGAAGGTTTGGAAGATCGCCGTCAGTTCTTCCATGGTGTAATCCGCAAACTCGATGTATTTGTTGAAACGGGATTTCAGACCCGGATTGCTTTCGATAAAGGTTTCCATGGGATGTGTGTAACCGGCCACGATCACGATGAAATCGCCCCGGTTGTCCTCCATTGCCTTCAGGATGGTATCGATGGCTTCCTGCCCGAAATCATTTCCTTCCTTGGCAAGAGCGTAGGCTTCATCAATGAATAAAACGCCGCCCAGAGCTTCTTCGATCTTCTGTTGGGTCTTCAGTGCGGTCTGTCCTACATAGCCTGCGACCAGACCGGAACGGTCCACCTCCACCAGCTGTCCCTTGGACAGAACACCGATCTGACGGTACAGCTTGGCCATGATCCTGGCCACGGTGGTCTTGCCGGTGCCGGGGTTGCCGGTAAATACCAGATGCAGGGAAACAGGGGCGGTTTTCAGACCGTTTTCCTCCCGCATTTTCTGGACTTTGGCATAGGCGATCAGCTCCTTCACATCATGTTTGATGGACTGGAGACCGATGAGAGCGTCCAGCTCTTCCATGGGATCTGTTTCTTCTTCCTGAACTGCTGCAGCTTCCTGCTTTGCAGGTACAGGTTCTCCTGCAGCGGCCCGGTTGGCCAGATATTTCTCAACCCATGGGGCATTGGTTTGTTTATTGTTCGTTCCCTTCGCATTCGTCGTAACTTCCGGAGAGCCGTAAAGATCGTCAAACAGATTGACCAGTTTATTGTCAGCCATGTAAATCCTCCTGTACTCGCAAGTCATCTCAAATATGCATTATATCACAAGTTGAAGAGGAGGCAATCACTGGCTCACGGTAAATCCACTCTCAGAATTACCGGCAATGTGGATATCATGGATGAGACCGCTGGAGAGGGGGATCCGCATCTGGCCTGGTATTTTATAGGTCTTTCCCTCCGGGGTCTGCACCGAAAACTCCAGTTTCAGTTCGGAATGATCCTCCAGCTTGTCTATAGTGTGCTCGTTGTCGAGAAAGAACGTCAGCAGTTCGCCTTTCTCCAGAGGGGATTCATCAGCATTGGTACTTCCCTGGCTTTCCGCCAGTTCACCGTCGACGTAGACATCGGCGAGGATGGCCTGGAGTGGTTCATCGGCGTTGTTGACCACATGAAAGTAGATGAGACGCTGATCTATAGCAGACACCGAGCCGAAGGCATAGGTGTTCAGATCGCTTTTGCGGAGCAGGTCGTCCAGCAGGCTGACATCGTCATAGCAGTCCTTGATATCCTGTCCCAGAAATGCCGAGGCATCTTCGGAGGTCGTGGTCCTGGAGAAGGTTTTACCGTCAACCCTGTATTCGAAGGTGACACTGTCAAGGTTGCGGATCACCGCCAGTATCACATAGGAGAAGGCGTTCATATCCTCCTCCCGGACAGCCTTTTTATTAGCCGGGATCTCTTCCTTCAGCCGGATCGTCCATCCATAGGGCTCCTTTTCTGTCTGCAGTTCATTTTCATAAGGCCCCAGATAGTTGGAGAGATTCAGCATGTTCGCGGTATAGCTGTTCATCGGCATATCTCCGATATACAGATGCCTGGACTGGTAAATGCTGGAAGCCTGCATGGAGATCATATCGCCTTCGTTGTACAGGATCCGGCCGTTTACATTGACCTGATGGATGGGCTCTTTCGCGTCATAGTCAAAATGAAATTCCCGCCCGTAGAGCATGCTTGCCACCAACCCGGAAGGAACGATCTTGGCATCAATATACAGGACCCCGTCCCGGATCTGCGTTTCGAACCCGGTGATCTTGAAAATGTCATTGACTACCCGTCCGTCTAGATCCAGATGGTTTTCATCTACCTGCAGATCCCACATGAAGAAATCGCCATGTGTGTCAACCAGGTCTTTTCCAATCAGATAACGGGTGACGAACAAAACGCCCAGAAGGAGCACCACAAAAGCAATGCATCCGAAGAGGATCCCTTTGTTCCGGCGGCGGGTTTTTCTCAGAAAATCGATTTTTCTGTCATCCGCATTTTCCTTTGACGGACTGGTAATTTCCAGATCCCGGAATACATCCGGTTCCGGCGTTTTCATGGTCTGACAGAGTTCCCGGCAGGGAAGGCACTGCGCCAGATGTTCTTCCATATATTGATTGGTGATATCGCTTGTCAGCTGATCTACATAGGAGGGCAGCAGGTCACGCACGACTTCACAAGGTATTCTATTCATCGTTTTCTCCATTATGGCTGTATCTGTTCCTTTAGTTTCTCTTTTCCGCGGTAATAGGTGACTCTTGCCCAGTTCTCTGATCTGTCGAGGATCTGCGCGATCTCCCGGAAGGACAGATCGCCAAAGATCCGCAGATACATCACTTCCCGGAAGGGATCTTCCAGGGAAT
Organism: Parasporobacterium sp.; assembly: GCA_017510065.1. Classification (GTDB taxonomy): domain Bacteria; phylum Bacillota; class Clostridia; order Lachnospirales; family Lachnospiraceae; genus RGIG5612. Next base: position 43,008 of record JAFWOB010000184.1, on the reverse strand, counting down.
GCAGCAGCCGGAACAGTTCCATCCGCTCCACAGACCGGAGGGCGTCCTTTTCCGCAGAGTCCACCGGGATCTCCTGTTCTTCGATATCTTCCTGAACAGGATGCTTGCGCAGATGTGTCAGAAAAGCGTTTCGGGCAATCCCGCACAGCCAGGTGGTGATCCGGCAGCTTTCATCGTAATGATTGCTGGTCCGGATCGCCTGGTAAAACGTTTCCTGAGTCAGCTCCTCTGCCAGCTCGCTGTCATGGGTGAGAGACAGCAAAAACCGGTAGACGGTTTTGGCGTATTGCTGATAGATCTCATCCATGGACTGCATTGTGTAGTTTCCCTTTCTGTGTGTTTCGGCCGGATCGTTTCGGAACCTGAATCTCCTTTTTCGTCCCGCTATATATTAATGCATCTTCCTGCAAAAATGTTACAGTCTTTTTGAAAAAAATTTCGCGGATATGTTAAGATAACACCAATATCGATGCAAAAGCAGCAAAGGAAAGGAGTTTTATTCATTATGGAAGAATTTGCAAAGAAAGCGATTGATCTGTTGACACAGGCCGGGGGAAAGATCCTGCTCGCCATTGTGATCCTGATCGTGGGAAGACTGGTCATCAAATGGCTTCTGAAATTCCTGGACAAAGGAAGATTTATCAATAAACTGGAGCCTACGGTAAGATCTTTTATCAGGAGCTTTATCAAGATCGGTCTGCATATCATTCTGGTGATCTCCATTATCGGAGTTCTGGGAGTACCGATGGCCTCCATTGTTACGGTGCTGGCATCCTGCGGCGTGGCGATCGGCATGGCCTTGCAGGGAGCTCTGAGCAATCTGGCGGGCGGCATCATGCTGCTGGTCTTTAAGCCCTTCCGGGTTGGCGATTTCATCGGTGCGACAGGAGCAGACGGAACGGTGAAGGAAGTATCCCTTTTTTATACTGTGCTCAATACGGTGGACAACAAGCAGGTGACGATCCCGAACGGGACTTTGATGGGGGCCAATGTGACCAACTGCTCAGCGGAAGAGACCAGAAGAGTGGATCTTACATTTAACATCGGAGCGGGCAATGAGATCGAAACCGTTCAGAAAGTGATCCAGGATACGATTGCCCGGAACGGAGACGTTCTTCATGCGCCGGCAGAACCCTTTGCCGCCCCGGTGGAAGGCGTGCCGGGCGGTATGAAATATGCAGTACGAGTCTGGGCAAAAGGGGACAAGTACTGGGATGTTTATAATGCCTTAATGAAAGATATTTCCACTGCGCTGGGAGAAGCCGGTATCGGAGGCCCGCTGACCCATGTGAAGATGGAAGAAGCCTGACAGGCTCAGCTGTTGCAACGATTTGCCGGGTATGAATGATTTTCCAAAATGCGCTGCAACGATTTGACGGCTATGAACGATTCTCAGCGGAAAAATGCAACAAAATGCCGGGTATGAATGATTTTTCGGCCAGTTTTGGCATAAAAATCACGCATACCCGGCAAATCGTTGCAAGGGGGTCTTACAAAATCACGCATACCCGGCAAATCGTTGCATTTTCCTCCTGCCCGTTAGAAAAAGCTTTATGGTCTGCCGGGAAACGAGATCTGCCTGGGGCTTGTTGTCAGCCTTCCACTTCCACGATACGTCCGCCGGGGGCGACGGTGTTCGGGTAGACGGTGTAATCCTCAGCCGTATGGCTCTGGAACCAGTCGCCGATCATCTGCTGGACATCTTCCTTGCTGCCGCATACCCAGTTGGCCATATCGCCGGTGTAGCTGTCGATCTCGCCGCCGGTCATGGTCAGGATGCCTTCGCAGGTCCAGGAGTCATCTACTTGGAGACCGCCGTTCGCAGCATCATACACCAGGGTGTCGCCAACTTTGATGGTCACCGGAGTGCCGGAGCCGCCGGCGTTGTAGGTATAGGTGACTTCGATGCCGGAGTAATGGGTGAAGGTGGTATCTTCCTTTTCAGGATAGATGCTGTTCAGGCCTTTCTTAACCATGTCCAGAACTTGCTGTCCGGTATAGGTATCATAGTAAAGAACTGTGGGGTTGGCAAAGATCGCCTGCAGGTTCTCCAGGGTAATGTCACCTGCCTCCACAGAGGAGCGAAGCCAGAATCCCGGGTAGGAGACAAAGTCGTAATCAACGCCCGTTTTCTCTGATGCTGCCGCGCGGATTACGTCGGTCATCAGATCGCCCAGGTTGGTCTCATTGCCTCTTACACTGCCGCCTTCATTGCCGGAAGACAGTCTTTCTCCGTTCAGGAAATAATCGGTATGGGCAATAGGCTTGCCAAAATCTTCTTTTACGCGGGCCATGGCCAGGTCTACCAGTTCCTGGACCTGCGCATCTGCCGGGATCCCTTCCATATCGCGGATCACATTGCCGTTTACGGCAAGGAGTTCACCGTCTTTTACGTAGAGATACATTTCTCCGATGCAGTTGCCGAAGCTTTCCGCCTGGTTTACATAGGTCGGATCGTCTCCGACCAGGACGCCCTGTCCTTCATTGATGATGGAGTGGGTATGACCGTCAATGAAAACCCCCAGGTTCTGTACTTTATTGGCCAGCTGCCAGGAGTTGGTGTCATTGGAAGAAGCGCCGGTTGCCTCTTCTCCCATCCATCCGGTATGGCCGACGCCGATGACGATATCTGCTCCTTCCGCACGGAGTTCGTCCACGCTTGCCTGTGCATTTGTGATGGAGCCGGTGCCGTCCAGTTCCACATCCAGAGCACCGCCGCTGGTGGTAAGGCCGAAGAGACCGATCACAGTGCCTTTGTCTGTTGTAAAGGTTGTGGTGTGCGGATAAGCCGGCGCATTACCCGGCAGGTCTTCCATTTCCAGGGCAGACAGGTCGAGCTCTCCGTTTTCATCGGCAGTTACCTTATCATACAGTTCGTCAAAGAGCTCATCCCCGATCTTTGTTTCATAATCATCCGCGTATTCTTCCAGGGCAAGGCCTTCATCCTTGGTCTCCACATTGGCGCACAGAGTCTGTGAATTCTCGTAGAGTCTTGAAAGCAGGATGTTCTGGCGTACTACGCCGTAGGAGCCGAAATCATTGTTGCCCGGTGCGATCACATCATAGACATCGTCCATGATGGCAGGGATGAATTCTCCGTTATAGGATCCTGCTACCGCTTCGCCGCCGCCGTAGATATCTCCTGCAGATACGGTCAGTACCAGGGAGTAGTCTCCGGAAGCCTTGAGCTCATCGGCATATCCCTTTACATAGGGCTCCACTTCGATATGGCCGTGGACATCATTGGTATGGACGATGGCGATCACTTCATCGTAGTCGGAGACAAACTGAACATTGCCGATGATGGTCCCGTTTTCAACGGAATCGGATTCTTCAAAGAAAACGATGATCGGATATTGGGAGGAGATCTGCGCTGACGGATCGATCTCCAGTTTTCCCACATACATGTCTGTTGTAAATTCATAGCCTTCCGGTCCGATGAGCAGTTCATCCACTTCTTCCGGAACCAGATCCACGGTTACCGTATCGGTAGCTGCTCCTGCATTACCGCCGCCTGCTCCCGGTCCTCCCGGACCGCCGCCTGCGCTGTCGCCGCCGGGACCGCCTGCGCTGTCGCCACCGGGACCGCCTGCGCCTTGATCAGCGCTGCTGTCACCGCCCTGGGCAGGTGCCTGCGCGCTGTCGCCGCCTTCTGATCCGCCTTCTGCAGGAGCACCAACGCTTTCTCCCTCCGGTGCCGGAGCAGGAGCGCCTGCCGATGCAGTCATGCATAAGCTGAAGATCATACAGACTGCGATCATGATCGTAAGTAATTTCTTCATAACTGTTTCCCTCCTGATAATGTGTGCGGCGGAACCGTTTCGCCGCTTTTTAACAGCATGATTGTAACAAACGGAAAAGAGGAATGACAGAAAGGTACCAGTAAATTAATATTGCAGCTCGAAAATAGCAGAATCCACAAGCCGGGAAGGGTGTTTTTTACATTTTCCAATAGAGTTTTCAAATGATTTCCTCTTGCCCTGTAAAAAGCAGACAGACAATGATATACTTATCATGAGTAAGACAGTAGTGGATCATATGCAGAAGAAAGGAGAACAGGATGAAAAAAAAGATACTTGCGCTTTGCATGGCATTTATATTCCTGTTGGCAGCAGCAGGGATGAGTTTTGCGGACGAGCCGGAGTACGATACACTGGCAGACTGGAATATAAAGGTCGAAGTCCCGGACAATACCATGGCAACGCTTAGCAGTGACGGAAACTATTATATCTATACACAGGAATACAATTCGATCCCGTATGTCATGCTCAGGGCCTATGAAGGCTATGAGGATGCACTGGATTTTATTGATGGGTATTTTACGGAATTTATGAAAAAACAGTACCCGGATCTCACAATCACAAAAGAAGCTCAGATCGTGCCCGTTGGGGATCCCGGGCTTACGTTCTATGAGATCGATTATGAGTATTCGATCCAGGAATATACAGCACGGGACCGCCGGCTGGTCACAAACGTAGAGGGCAGAACCTATATGTTTGCCTCCAAAGAGGTGGAAGAGCTGGGAAGAACGGTGGGTGACCTGCTGGAAGAAGTGGCGGCAGCCTGCATCTTCCTGGATGCAGATGGCAATGAGATCGATTTCCGCGGCGGTGATATTGAAGAGTGGGATCCCTATGTACTGTACTGGGAAAATGTAGCGAAAGAGATTGAGGAGGAAGGCCTGAAGGGCGAGTTTGTAACATTCGAAGAGGTTGGATATGAAATGTGGATCCCGGACATCCTTTCCCCGGGTCAGCTTCCTCCGGGACAGCCGGGAGCGGATACCTTCATCGGATTCTATACCACCGAAGCGGGGGATGCGTATGCATCCGTACAGTTTGTGTCGGCGGACATTACGCTGGAACAGTACGAAGAACTGCTGGGAACACTGGAAGAAGTGGAGGACATCGATCACTTCACGATCAACGACAATCCGTTTATCCTGTATTTTATACCGGCCAATGATGCTATGTGCCTGTCGACAGTGGTAGAAGGCAAAGGCCTCCTGGAGTTTACGTTTTCTCCGATCGACGATGGCGATTTCGGAAGCCTTGCAGAGATCATGGGAGTTTCCATCCGGAAGGCGGAATAACTTTAAAGAAAACTCAAATGTAATATAGGAAAGGGGCGGCTGCATCTGTATGCAGCTGCCCCTTTTTAAAAAACCGGAGTTTTGCTTAATTGGCGTACAGCCGTGTGCTTCCGGGCGGCTGTTCCGTGCCGTTGGTCACATAGATCGTTCCGTCATCCTTCTCGTAGACATAGTCAAAAGAAGTGGGAACCTTGAAGGAGCGTCCGTCTGAGGTGGTGAAGTCATTCTGATCCAGGATATAGTCGCTGAACTGATCCTCGTAGAAACTCCCGTCCTCGTATCCCAGGCTTTCCATGATCTCCTCTTCATCATAGGTAACCGGTCCGCCGGAAATGATCTCGTTCAGGAGCTGGGATTCTTTCATCGTTACCAGAGCAAATTCATCTGTTGCCCGGGAATTGGCCACGAACAGATCAAAATCGGCAAATGCTTCTTTGGATTCTGCTTCTGCAGCAATACAGCTGTAAACATAGGGAACGACGGTTTCCGCAAAATCCATAACAGCGTTGGTATATAGATCCGTTTCGACCATATGGATAATGCTGGTACAGACAACGATCTTCATCACCAGAGGACCGCTTTTGGCGTCCAGATAGTAGGACCCTTCCGCATAAGTGGTCAGGACGCCGTCGCAGGTTACCTGGAACAAGTACCCCATGGGGTTCAGAAGGTTCATATAGTCTTTCTGCTCCTGGGACTTCTGTGCCAGGAAGAGATCCTCGCTGTCTGTCACATAGTTCATGTCCATCCGGTAAATGTCCTCGCCGCACGCATAGGAAACGGCCAGCAGATCCGCGTATTCATTCGCCGTGCGGGGATACATCATCATTTCCATGGGGTATCCGATAAATGTATTCATATTAAGTCCGTAGCGCTGTCCTTCCACAAAATAGTGGTCCGGATCAGGCGGGTACAGATATCTCATGGCCGACCGGTAGACCATGGACCGGGTTCCGGAGGGATTGACTGCCTGCATGATGAGCTGGAACGGGCAGGCAATGGAGCATTCTCCTTCTCCGGTGAGATCGGTCATAAACCGGGTGCTGACCAGATGGTCCGACGGAGCATAGCACCTGCCTAGGGTGCGTCCGGTATCGTAATCCCAGACCCGGGTAATGGTATATTCCTTGTGGTCGTTTTTTGTCCGTGCCGGGATCAGGCTGTCCGGGGTTTTTTCGCCGGATAGATCAGGAAGAAGGCTCGATGCACCGCCGCCTAGACGAAGGAGGGGACGGAGCGAAGCGGCAGCTTCCACGGCATTGGGAAGCAGGGCGGATGTGGGATCTTCTTCCGTCATGGCAGAAAGTATGGAGGACATCAAATCCGGATCGTCCGGCTCGGTATAGATCTCAAATGCCAAGGCGTTTTGAAAGATGCAGACCGTAAACAGTACGGCCAGGAGTATGGCAGCAGTTTTTCTGAACATCATGAAACTCCTTTCTTTTCTGCAGCAGAGGATCAGTACCCTGCACCCGCACACAGCATATGGATCAGCCCGATCCATGTGACATCCATTTCGAGGATTTCGGCAGCAAATGACAGCGCATAATGGATTTCCCGGAAACCGGAAAGAGGAGTCAGGAAATTCATGGCTTCCCGCCACAGATAATAGGAATCTTCCAGGGAGAGTCCATGAGCCCACAGCTGCCAGGCAACATAGTTCACCAGGGAAGAGTTGGTGTGGATGCCGCCGAAATCGTTGTACATCAAGGGGATCGAACTGGTTTCGATATAAAATTCCCCGCCGATCTTTACCGGCTGCTTATGAAGCCATGGAAAACTCATGCTCCGGAGCGGATCTCCTGTGTGTTCTGCGATCAGCCACTGTGTATCCTGCGTCTCTCCCAGATACATTTCGCAGATATTTCCCATGATGTCGCTGGTTGCTTCATTTAAGGCGCCGGATTCATTTTCGTACAGATCGCCCTGCCGGATGTAATTGGTAATGGCATGGGTGAATTCGTGCCCAAGGACATCTACACATTCTCCATAGTCATTGACGGCGCTGGCCCCAAACAGTGCCCAGCCGTTCATAAAGCCGCAGAAGGCGGCGTTGTCGACCGGATAATACGGCTGCTGCAGTTCACAGTAATCGTACAGGATCAGGATCGGCATGCCGAATCCGTCTACGGAATGCATGCCGAAGCGATCATAGAAATCATACACCTTGATATAGTTGGCGTAGGTGATCAGATAATGTTCCGGCCAGCCGGTATTGTCCTCGGATGTAAACGGTACGTATTCATAATTGGTCAGATACGTATAATAATCGGACAGAAGGATATGCCGCTCAAGGTCAGCCAGATAGTAGATGCCGGTTTCAGGATCTTTTACGACAGGAACGGTGATCTCTTTTTCCGTTCCGTCATGAAGCGTTACCGTGCCGGTGTAAGTGTCGGCTTCTTTTCCGTCAAACCAGGTCAGGGCGATGACGGTCTGCATTTCATCGCCGGGAACCAGTTCCATAGTGGTAGGCACTGCCATATAGGACAGGTAAATGCCGTTATAGGCGACCAGATGCTCCAGATACCGGCGTTCACCGCCGAACTCATCGGCATTTGGGAAGTTGGAAAACACTGCCCAGGCATGGTAGGCTATGTCATCGACGGTAACAGAAGTCTGGCGGGAAGCTTCCGGATAAAAATGCAGATCATCGTTCGGGAAGGTCTCCTTAACGATCTGGATTGCTTCTTCCGCGGTGATGGAAGTTTCATCTTCGGGAGCGATCCCGACATTGGGTGTAAAAGAGCAGACCAGTCCGGCGGTATATCCCTCCGGATCTACGATAATCTTAAGGACCGCATTCTGCAGTGTCAGATCGCCGTAGCGCTGCTGATAAGTATAATAGGTATAGCCATAGGGATCCTTCTCTCCGTATACACAAAAGAATTCCGAGCCTTTTGAAAGGCCCAGGAGTGCCTGGATCCCATACAGGGATAGGATGCCGTCTTCTTCGTTTTCTACCTTTTCCTCATAGTATTTTCCCTGCAGGAAGGTCAGATATCCGTCTTCGGAAAAGAGCATGGTCACATTGCCGTTGTTCATTTCCTCGATATCATCCGCATACAGCTGGCCCGGAATCCGATCCTCAGCCGAGGTGGTTTCCTGTTCGCTCTTCCGGTTAAAAAGGCCCGGCCTGTCAAGAGCGGAGGCAGTTCCTGCCAGAAGGCACAGGATCAAAAGGAAGGCGGGAAGAGGCAGCAGTTTTTTCGCTAATCGTTTCATGATCATTCTCCTGTCTGATAAAGTACTGTCAGTTCATTGTCTTCATAGATCCCTTTCCATCTGAAGTGGAAAGACATATCAATCACATTATAATATAAGAAAGGCGGGAGAAAAACCATTTCCGAGGATTTGCGGTTGTGAAAAAAAGCGCCCTAAAGTATACTTTGGATATCCTTGCTGCTGTCTTCGGACAGCAGAATATGCAGTAAAAAAGGAGCAGACAAATGAATGAACAATACAATATAGGAATCATTGGTACCGGAACCTGGGGAACGGCCCTTGCATGCATGCTTAGCAAAACAGGAAACCAGGTGACCTGCTGGTCGGCGATTCCTGAGGAAATCGATAAACTTTCCGGAACCAGGATCCATCCCAATCTCCCGGGTGCAGTGATCCCGGATGAGATCGTATTTACAAAAGAAATGGAAGAAGTCTGCAAAGGCAGGGATATCCTGGTGTTTGCGGTTCCTTCCGTCTATGTCAGGGACACAGCACGAAAAGCCGCGCCGTTTGTTCCGGACGGACAGTTGATCGTAGACGTGGCAAAGGGAATTGAGACGGATACGTTGATGACCATGACAGAGATCATCGGCGACGTATTCCGGAAAATGAGACCGGATATCCATGTGCGCCTGGTAGCTCTTTCAGGCCCTACCCATGCGGAAGAAGTTGCTGTGGATATGCCGACGACCATCGTTGCCGCGGGCGAAGACAAAGAAGCAGCGCGGCTGGTGCAGAATGTTTTTTCCAACCAGGTCATGCGGGTTTATACAAATGAAGACGTTAAGGGCGTTGAGATCTGCGGCGCCATGAAAAATATTATGGCTTTAGCTTCCGGTATTGCTTCCGGAATGGGCTACGGAGACAATCTGCGGGCAGCGATCATCACCAGGGGGATGGCGGAGATTACCAGGCTCGGACGAGCCATGGGCTGCAGGGAGCAGACATTTGCAGGGCTGGCCGGGATCGGCGACCTGATCGTGACGGCTACCAGTGTCCACAGCCGAAACAACCGGGCTGGATTCCTGATCGGGCAGGGTCTTTCCGCGAAACAGGCGATCAAGGAAGTCGGGATGGTAGTGGAAGGAATCAATGCGCTTCCGGCTGCGATGAAACTGGCTTCAGAATATCATGTGGAAATGCCCATCACTGAGGCCGTGCATGCAGTGGTATTTGATGAAATGCAGCCGAAGGAGATGCTGAACACCCTGATGGAACGGGCTTTTACAGATGAGAATCACTGAGAAGGCGCTTGGTGAGAATGGCTGCTGGTTTTTGCAGCGGCTTAGAAACCGGAAAGGAAACAGGATATGATCCAAGCATTTAATGACAAGGTGCCGGATACGGCCAGGGCTGCTTTTATCGCGCCGAACGCAGTGATCGTCGGCGATGTGGTTCTGGAGGAAGGATCTTCCGTATGGTACGGCGCGGTCCTTCGAGGAGATACCGGCAGGATTCATATAGGAAAGAACAGCAATATCCAGGACAACTGTGTGATCCACTGCGATGGAGGCGGTCGGACCGAGGTCGGGGAAAATGTTACAGTCGGGCACGGCGCGATCATCCACGGCTGCAGCATTGGTGACGGCAGCATGATCGGGATGGGATCGATCATTATGAGCAATGCCGTAATCGGCGATCACTGCCTGGTAGGAGCCGGCGCTCTGCTTACGGAAGGGAAGACCTTTGCTTCCCATTCCCTGATCCTGGGAAGTCCTGCCAGATCCGTGCTCCCGGTAACGCAGGAGCATCTGAAGATTATGGAACATGCTGCCGGAGAATACATTTTTCTTGGCAGGATCTACAGCGGCAGTGAGGAGGAGAACTGAAACAGATTTATAGCCTGAGGTAAAAAAGCAGTTTGTGTTTTTCGGCACAAACTGCTATTATAATGTCATCACATCAATCGAACTATCTTCGGATCTTTATCAACTATCCGTTTTTTTATTTATCCGCTGTTTTAAGAATAGTTTTGTTTCGCGATTCATTGATTCCGGGCAAATAAGAATAGTGCACTATTCTTGTTTTTGATATTTGCAGGAAAAACGGATAAATAGGAACTTAAAAGTATTCTTTTTTTGCTTCAACATTCAATTTGCGAATAGTTTTTTCAAAATGACTATTCTTATTTTTCACGTAGAGACAAATCGCGAAAGAAAGACGACATAATCTTTTCAAAAAAGGAGAAAAACATGATCACAACTGACTATATGATGAAACAAAAAGCTGAAATACAAGATAAGATCGACCGGATTGTCCGGTTTGTCGATGAAGCACCACAGGACAGGCTGATCTGTAGGCGGCAGAGCGATGTCTATCGCTATAGCATGAAAAGAACCGGAAACAGTTTGGGAGAGAAAGAGGAATACTATCTGAACAGACAGAGCCCGCTTCTTATGCAGCTGGCGAAAAGGGATTATTATAAGAAAATGCTGAAGGATCTGAGAAGGGAACTAAAAGCTGCCGAAGAATATCTGAGATGGCACAGGGACAGCTCGGAGGTTGCGGCGTACCTGGAACGGCACCCCGGATTACGGCAGCTTCTGCCTGAGGTATTGGTTGACAAAAGGAATCGGTACTATCAATGGGCAAATGCGGAATATCCGAAAAATCTGTCTCATCCGGAGCACTTGATCTTTATCACAGACGGGGGATTTTATGTCAGGTCAAAGTCCGAGCAGATGATCGCAAATATGCTGCTTTCCGAGGAAATACCATTTCGCTATGAAGACCCTGTTTATCTGCCGGGAGGGGAGATCATCTATCCGGATTTCCATCTGTTTTCGCTCAGAGACTATAGAGAATGGTATCTGGAACATAACGGACGGATGCTTAAGGAGGATTATTACAGACATTATCTGTGGAAGCTGGATCAGATGAGAAGCGCCGGGATCGTTCCGGGAGTCAACCTGCTGCAGACGTTTGAAGCGGAAGGGTATCCGCTGGAGCCGGACTGTGTCAGGAGTCTTATCCGGCTGCATTTAAAGTAAAGTCGAACATCGTTGAGAGCAGGGTCAGACTCCAACAAAAGGAAAGATCACAGAAGTTCCAGGATCAGATCGGCCAGGCCGGAGATATCCTGCAGGCCGAATCGTCTGGTCCCGGAAGGAAGAGCCAGTTCCGACTCGTCAGTCATGACCGCAATGCATTCCTGTGCGGGAGTGCGAAGGCCTCTTTTGGTGGCGGCGCGGCTGATCCCGATGCGGTACAGACGATATGATACATCGGCCGGCAGGTTGCAGGCATTGGCCACTAAATCGCTGGAATCGGCCGACAGATCGTTGTAACCTTCCGCCAGGATCAGATCCACGTCATGGATCCGGGAAAGAATATCGGAAACAGACAGACTGCGCTGCTCGATCAGCGCAGTTTTTTGCGAGGAACTGATCACCGTGATATCGGCTCCGGCATGGGAAAAACGCCAGGAATCCTTGCCTTCCCGGTCGATCTCAAAATCATGGGCGTCATGTTTGAGGACTGCGATCCGAAGACCCCGCTGCTTCAGCAGCGGGATCAATTGTTCCAGGATGGTTGTTTTGCCGGTGCCTGACCAGGCAGAGAAGGCAAAGATGGGAATGGTCTGCATACTGCAAAGTCCTCCAAGGTCATGACATCAGCTGCTGAAGCTGCATGGCGACGGCATCCAGGAATTCTTCGCTGGTAGCGCGTTTCTGGCAGGCGCCGGATTCTGCCAGATTGGCCAGGTCTCCGGTCATGATTCCTGCATTCAGGGTATCAAAACAGGCTTTCTCCAGATTGTCCGCAAATTTTATCAGATCGTTAAGGCTGTCCAGTTCCCCGCGCTTTCTCAGTGCGCCGCTCCAGGCGAAGATGGTGGCCATGGGGTTGGTACTGGTGGATTCGCCTTTCAGGTATTTATAATAATGCTTGGTGACTGTGCCGTGGGCGGCTTCATACTCGTATTTGCCGTCCGGGGTTACCAGAACGGAGGTCATCATGGCCAGAGAACCGAAGGCTGTGGAGATCATGTCGCTCATGACATCTCCGTCATAGTTCTTGCAGGCCCAGATAAAACCGCCTTCCGAGCGGATGACGCGGGCGACGGCATCGTCGATCAGTGTATAGAAATAGGTGATCCCCAGTTCTTCAAAACGGGCTTTGTAATTTTCAAATTCCTCTTCAAAAATGGCACGGAATTCACTGTCATAGATCTTGGCAATGGTATCCTTGGTGGAAAACCACAGATCCTGCTTCTGGTCGATCGCAAACTGGAAGCACGCTCTTGCAAAGGAGCGGATGGAGGCGGACTTGTTATGCTGCCCCTGGAACACAGCGGGCCCGTCCACTTTCTGTACCACCACAGTGGTTTCCTTTCCGCTGACGCCTTTGAAAGTCATGGTACATTCACCCGGCTCTTCTGTTTTCATGTCCACGGCTTTATAAACATCGCCGTAGGCATGACGGGCAACGGTAATGGGTTTTTTCCAGGTTTTCACCACCGGCTTGACAGAGTCGATCACAATGGGTGTCCGGAATACTGTTCCGTCCATGATGGAACGGATCGTTCCGTTGGGACTTTTCCACTGCTGTTTGAGCTGCGGATATTCGATCATGCGCTGCCGGTTGGGAGTAATGGTGGCGCATTTTACCGCTACCCCGTACTTTACGGCTGCATTGGCGGCGTCTACGGTCACCTGATCGTCCGTATCATTCCGGTGCAGCAGTCCCAGATCATAGTATTCGGTCTTCAGATCCACATAGGGCAGGATCAGCTTGTCTTTGATCATCTGCCACAGGATCCTTGTCATTTCATCCCCGTCCATTTCCACCAGCGGGGTTGTCATCTGTATCTTATTCATGGTTTTCTCCACAATCACTTATTGTTTTCTGAAGAGGCGGCTTTTGCAGCGTAGTAGTTCATCAGGCAGCCTTCCGTGACAATTTGCTTTTCCTCTTCTGACAATCCTTTGACATAAAGCTTCAGATCCCTGATCGTTCCGTCGGAAGAAAGGACTTTGGCGCCGAACTCTTCCTGGCCGGCAAGAATGCCGGAGATCACGCCTGGAATGTATACCCAGTCGCCTGCCTGGTACGGGAAGTCGGCATCCTGATCCATGGTAAATGGTACGATGCCCCAGTTCAGGCAGTTGGAGCGATAGCGCTTTGTCGCATATTCATAACAGATATTGGCAAAGCCTCCAAGCACTTTCTGACAGGAAGCGGCCTGCTCCCTGGCGGATCCGTCTCCCGGTTTATGGGAGAAGACACAGGAGCCGATGGTGGTTTTTCCGGGATCTGCTTCGAAAGCCTTCAGAATTTCAGCGGCTTCCTCCGGAACGGCCCCCTGTTCCAGAGTTTCTTCCAGACTTCTGACCGCTTTGGAGCGTTCCACATAATCCGGTACCCGGCGGCTCAAAGCGAATTCCGACAGAGCAATGGGATTGGAACGGTAACTGGAGGTTTCGCCGGAAGGAATGAGTTCGTCCGTGGTGGTAACTTCATCGTGGATCACGGCGCACAACTGTACCAGAAGATCCTCCTTAGGCCTCGGCATTTTCGGCCAGTCCCTGATGTTGGGACCGAGCCGGAGCTCTTCGTCCGGAAGGGGATTGCCGAATCCGAAATAGCAGCGTTTCTGATAGACCGTATCGTCATACTCGTACTGCCTTGGGGTGATCTCATACTCCACGTCTGTGGCAGCTGTCAGGATCCCGCCGTTTGCCGCAGTGGCAGCGATGGAACGGGCATCCATCAATGCGACAGCCGAGATCTGCCCGTTTCCTGGTTTGGATCCTTCCCGGTTGGCAAAATTACGGGTGGTATGGCGGATGGAAAGAGCGTTGTTGGCAGGCGTATCTCCCGCACCGAAGCAGGGTCCGCAGAAGCACGGCTTCATGACAGCCCCGGCGAGGGTCAGGTCTGCGGCAATGCCGTCTTTCATAACTGCCAGATTGATCGGCGTGCTGGAAGGATAAACGGAAAGGTCAAAATAACCGTTTCCGATGCTTTTGCCGCGAAGGATATCGGCTGCTTCTGAAATGTTTTCATACATGCCGCCGGCACATCCTGCGATAATACCCTGATCGCAGAGGATCTTACCGTCCTTTCCGATGCAGCGCAGAAGATCCATCGTGACCTTTCCGTTCAGGGACGCATTGCATTCCTCCTGAATTTCCCGGAAGATGCCTTCCGGATCCTTCTGGAGTTCATGGATGGTATAGGCTTTGGAAGGATGGAAGGGGAGTGCGATCATAGACTCCATTTCCTCCAGATGAATAGTGACCATGCTGTCATAAACAGCGCCTTCCTGCGGCGCAAGAACATGGAAATCTTCCGGCCGGCCGATAGTATTATAATAGTCTTTCACTGTATCGTCTGTGATCCAGATGGAACTGAGGCAGCTGGTTTCCGTGGTCATGACATCGATTCCGATGCGGAAATCCATGCTCAGATCCCGGATGCCGGGACCTGCAAATTCCAGTATCCTGTTTTTGACAAATCCGTCCGGGAATGTAGCCCCCACCAGGGCAATGGCTACGTCGTGAGGTCCGATGCCGTGAGGAACTTTTCCATCCAGCCAGACAAGGACGACTTCAGGCTCTTCAATATCCCAGGTGTTATGCAGGAGCTGCTTGGCAAGTTCACCGCCGCCTTCTCCGACTGCCATGGTTCCGTAGCAGCCATAGCGGGTATGGGAATCGGATCCCAGGATCATTTTCCCGCAGCCTGCCAGTTTTTCCCGGGCAAACTGGTGAATGACTGCCTGGTTGGCCGGTACATAGATGCCGCCGTATTTACGGGCAGCGGAAAGTCCGAAGGCGTGGTCATCTTCGTTGATGGTACCGCCTACGGCGCACAGGCTGTTATGACAGTTGGTAAGGGCATAGGGGATCGGAAACTGCTTCATGCCGCTGGCACGGGCAGTCTGGATGATCCCGACATAAGTGATATCGTGTGAGATCATCGCGTCAAAACCGATCCGCATCAGCCCGTCATTTTTATGCTGTTTTTCGTGGGCACGCAGGATCTGGTACGCCATGGTCTTTTCTCTGGAAGCCGGGTCTTTCCCGGATGGGACGGGAGTGCCGTTTTCCAGTTTGATACAGGATGAAAATCGTTCTATCATTGCCATTTTTATATTCCTCGTAAAATATTTCTGTATGTATACGATCCGGACGGATCAGATCTCTGCCAGTTCAGCCAGACGTTTCTTTGCTTCTTCCACATGACGCTTCATCGCAAGCTCTGCAGCGTCAGGATCCCGGGCCGCAATGGCTTTGTAGATATCATGGTGCTCTTCATGGCTGTTGACTGCTTTGCCTGACCGCGCCACGGAAGCTTTTCTGAACTTCTGGGTCTTGTTATGCAGCGGTGCCAGGGTGTCGTAATAGACAGGACTTCCCGCAAACTGGTAGATCATCTGATGGAACTGGCTGTCTGTATTTTTGATCTTTTCGGAATCGGCCTTTTTGATATAAAACTCCTGCAGTTCCAGCAATTCTTTCATCTCGGCAAGCTGCTCGTCGGTGATATTTTCCGCGCAGGCTCTTGCAGCCAGTCCTTCCACCTGGATCCGGATATCATAGATGATCATTGCGTCATGAGGAGTGATGGAAAGGACCACAACGCCTTTGGAGGATGGCTCCACCAGATGCTCCTGCTCCAGACGGCGGACCGCTTCCCGGATGGGGGTACGGCTGACGCCCAGGTCTTCACTGAGGGACAGTTCGGTAAGAACAGAACCGATGGGGTAAACACCGGTGAGGATATCGCTCTCCAGCCGTTCAAATATCTGGTCTGCAAGGGAAATGGTTTTGTGCATCATAACTGACCTCCTGATAATTCTTTGATCTTGGATTCAATCTCACTGACCGAAAGAGTACTCTGTCTGCCGCCGACATATTCGTTGTCGATCCATTCCTTGACGGAAAGGACCAGGGGATCGTGCTTCTGAACCTGCTTATCTCCTGTAAGCCCGTAATTGTTGTTGATCCAGTAGGCGATTCCGGCAAGCCCGGAATTCTGTCCCAGAAGGACGGAAGGCGCCCGGTTCAGCAGCTTTCTGGTATTGAAGACATTGTAGATCTCTTCGTCTTTCAGGATCCCGTCTGCGTGGATCCCGGCGCGGGTGACGTTGAAGTCCCTGCCCACAAAGGGCGTCATGGGCGGGATCTTGTATCCGATGTTGTTCTTATAGTAGTCAGCGATCTCTGTGATAACCGTGGAATCCATGCCGTCGAAGGAACCTCTCAGAGCAGCATATTCCATGACCATGGCTTCCAGCGGGATGTTGCCGGTCCTCTCTCCGATGCCCAGAAGAGTACAGTTCACGGAAGATGCGCCGTACAACCAGGCGACGACCGCATTCGGAACCGCCTTGTAAAAATCATTATGGCCGTGCCATTCCAGCATTTCGCTGGGAACGCCGGAATAAAACTGCAGACCGTACATGATACCGGCGACACTTCGGGGAAGATCTACTTCCGTGTAGGGTACGCCGTATCCCATGGTATCGCAGGCACGGATCCTGACAGGGATCCCGGCCTGTTCGCTTCGCTTCATCAGTTCATTCACGAAGGGAACTACAAATCCGTAGAAGTCAGCCCTGGTAATATCTTCCAGATGGCACCTGGGCATAACGCCGGCCTCGAACGCCATGTCAACAGTCGCGAGATACTGTTCCATGGCCTGCTTGCGGGTCAGCTTTAATTTGTTGAAAATGTGATAGTCGCTGCAGGATACCAGGATACCGGTTTCCCGGATCCCCAGGTCCTTTACCAGTTTGAAGTCTTCCCGGTTTGCCCGGATCCAGGTGGTGATCTCCGGGAACTGAAGCCCCAGGTCCTGGCATCTGCGGATGGCTTCCCGGTCCTTCCAGCTGTATGCGAAAAACTCTGTCTGGCGGATAATACCGAAGGGACCACCCAGACGGCTCATCAGTTTATACAGATCAACGATCTGATCTACCGTATACGGCTCCATGGACTGCTGTCCGTCACGGAACGTGGTGTCGGTGATCCAGATCTCTTCCGGCATCGCCATCGGTACCCGGCGGTGGTTGAACCCGACCCGGGGAACCTCTTCATAATTATAAATATCCCTGTACAGATTGGCTTCCTCTACATCCTGCAGGGAGTATTTGTATCCGCTCTGTTCGAGCAAGTTGGTCTTGTTTGATAATTCAAGCATGAGCTGACGCTCTCCTTTCATGGATATATGCATACAATTATACTCGCACTTATGAATATGTCAACACATTAATGCGACAAAGCATCGAATGGCCTGCTGACAGGAAGTATGTATCGGTACCTGCGTTTTGGAAAGAACTTGAAAAAGCAGGAAAGGCTGTTATAATGAAATTGTCTTCGAGATCCTGTTCCCTAAGGCATATCGCTATGGGCCAGGATCCGGCAGAGAGAAACGCAGCATATGCTCGTCTGCCCGGGGCCATGTTGGAAACGAGATGACCTTCCTATTTGAAAAGGAGACGGCATACACAGCAGCCAGAGACCATGTCCGCATGTTCTTTGTCCCAATTGGTATCCGTCTTTCGAAGACGGATTTTTTGTTGTTCTGAAAACAAAGTAACACAAGGAGGAAAAGAACATGAAGAAAGTAATCGCAGTCATCATCACACTTTGCATGACACTTGGCATGCTGGGAGGCGTCGTTATGGCAGAGCAGGCTCCGGAACAGGAGAATGTGGAGCTGATCGTATTTGCCGCCGCTTCCATGACGGAAACCCTGGAAGAGATCGCAGAAAAATACAAAGAGGCTGCCCCGGAAGTGACCCTGGTCTTTAATTTTGATTCATCGGGAACCCTGAAGACCCAGATCGAAGAAGGAGCAGACTGCGACCTGTTTATCAGCGCTGCCCCGAAGCAGATGAATGCCCTGGATGCAGCGAAGGACGCGGACAGCGGCAATCCGGACGGCCTGGACTTTGTGCTTTCCGATACCAGGATCGACCTGTTGGAGAACAAAGTCGCTCTGGCAGTTCCGGAGGGCAATCCTGCCGGTATCGAATCCTATGATGATCTGGCTGCCAGACTGAAAGAAGGAAACGTTCTTCTTGCCATGGGCAATTCCGACGTTCCGGTAGGACAGTACACCCAGAAGATCTTCGCATTCTATGAACTGAATGAAGAAGAACTTGCGGCAGCAGGCGTTCTGACTTACGGCTCCAATGTTAAGGAAGTGACCACCCAGGTTTCCGAAGCAGCAGTGGACTGCGGCATCATCTATGCAACGGATGCATTTTCTGCAAAACTTACAGTAGTAGACACCGCGACCAAGGAAATGTGCGGCCAGGTGATCTATCCGGCAGCCGTCCTGAATATCAGCAAAAACGAAGAAGCAGCAAAGGCATTCCTTGCCTACCTGCAGGGACCGGAAGCCAGTGAAGTATTTGAATCGGTAGGATTCTCTCCGCTGACAGAGAAAGAGGCGGAAGCGAAGTAACTCTGCCAGACGGAGGATCAAATGGATCTGTTTCCTTTATGGAATTCCCTGCGGATCGCGGGGATCAGTACGGTGATCATATTTTTTGTCGGGATCTTTGCGGCGTATTATATTGCAAAGATCCCGCGTATTATCAAGGGCATCCTGGATGTCATCCTTACCATGCCCCTGGTGCTGCCGCCAACGGTCGTGGGCTATCTTCTCCTGCGGGTACTGGGGCCGAAACATGTGATCGGAGCGTGGTTTTTAGATACTTTCGGGATCAAGCTGACCATGACATGGTGGTCAGCAATTTTTGCAACTACAGTTGTCATATTTCCCCTGATGTACCGGACTGCGCGGGGGGCCTTTGAATCCTTTGATGAGACCCTGGCTTATTCCGGGAAAACCATCGGTCTGTCCGATTCCTTTATCTTCTGGCGGATCCGGATCCCTTACTGCAAACAGGGGCTGATCGCAGGGACTGTGCTGGCCTTTGCCAGAGCCTTGGGAGAATACGGCGCTACCAGTATGATCGCCGGCTATACACCGGGGCGGACCGCCACAATCTCCACGACAGTGTATCAGCTGTGGCGGACAGACAATGACGCCCTGGCCTTGAAATGGGTCCTGGTCAATATGGCCATCTCCTTTGTGGTCTTGTTGGCAGTCAACATGGTAGAGAAAAAAGAGCGAAAGAAGGGCAGCTGATATGTCGATCTATCTGGATATCGAAAAAAGACTGGGAGACTTCTGCCTGAAGGTATTGCTGGAAGCGGAAAATGAGGTCGTATCTCTGTTGGGGGCTTCCGGCTGCGGAAAGAGCATGACATTAAAATGCATTGCCGGGATCGAAAAGCCGGACCGGGGGCGGATCGTGGTAAACGATACCGTGCTGTTTGATTCGGAAAAGCATATCAACCTTCCGCCGCAGAAACGCCGCGCCGGGCTGATGTTCCAGAATTACGCCCTGTTTCCCAATATGACGGTCTGGCAGAATATTTACACCGGAACAAACCGGTACCGGGATAAGAAGATCCGGCAGGAAAAGACCCGGGAGATCATAGAACGATTTGACCTGACAGAATTAAAAGACCGTCTTCCTTCCCGGATTTCCGGAGGGCAGCAGCAAAGAACAGCGCTGGCCAGGATCTTAGTGTCGGAGCCGGAACTTTTGATGCTGGACGAGCCTTTTTCCGCTCTGGACAGTCACCTGCGGTTTCGTATGGAACAGGAAACCAGGCAGATCATACGGGAATTCGGAAAAACAGTTCTGATGGTCTCCCATGACCGGGATGAAGTCTTCCGATTATCGGACAGGATCGCGGTCATGAATAATGGGGCGGTGGATGTCTACGGAGACCGGGCAGCCGTATTTGCCGATCCGGGAACCCGGACTGCCTGCATGCTGACGGGATGCAAAAATATCTCTCCCATCAGGAAGCTGGATGAACACAGGGTCCTGGCAACAGACTGGGACCTGGTGCTGGAAACAGAAGAAGCGGTGGGAAATGCTTCCTATATCGGGATCCGCCATCATGATACCAATGGAAAATCCCCGGAGAACCGCTTCCTGTGCGATGTGGTGTCGGTGACGGAAAACCCGTTTTCCTATACGGTCATGCTGAGGCTTGCGGATCATCCGAAAGCCCTGGCATTCGGTTGGGAACTGGACAAAGCTGCCTGGCAGAGTGTACAATCTGACCGGATCGAGATCCATATCCCGAAAAAAGCGATCATGCTGCTGAAGCAGTAAAAAAGGACGAGAATATGACAGAACATGCGAATTACCGGGAAGCCAGAGATCTGCTGATCTCTCTGGTACAGAAAACCGGAACAGAACGAACAGCGTTGGAAGAAGCGGCAGGCAGGATCCTGGCCGGAGATCTGCTGGCGTCTGAAAATGTGCCGGCGTTTGACAGATCACCTTATGACGGCTATGCCTTTCGGGCGGAGGATTCGGCAGGAGCTTCGGAAAAAACGCCGGTGACTCTGCGGGTGGTCGAAGAGATCCCGGCGGGCAGTGTTCCTTCCCGGGACATTGTTCCGGGAACTGCAGCGAAGATCCTGACGGGCGCGCCGATCCCGCAGGGAGCGGATGCCGTTGTCATGTATGAAAAAACGAAATTTACTGAGGATGCCGTCACATTGTTTGCTCCTGCATCTTCCGGGGACAATATCGTCTATGCGGGCGAAGATGTCAGAAAAGGTGAAATCCTGGCTGCAGCAGGCACCGTGATCGATGCGGGACTGGCCGGCACACTGGCTGCCCAGGGAATCGGATATCCTGTAGTTTTTCGAAAGCCGCTGGTCGGTATGATCTCCACCGGGAGCGAACTGGTGGAAGCTTCGGAGGAAGGGCCGGTCCCGGAGGGGAAGATCCGCAATACCAACCGCTATACCATTGGAGCGGCGCTTCAAAAGGACGGATGTGTTCCGGTCTATCTCGGAACGGCAGGCGACGATGTGTCCGCAATCGCAGAGCTCATCCGTAAAGGTCTGGAAGAGACGGACCTGGTGGTCCTTACCGGTGGGGTCTCCGCAGGGGATTATGATCTGACGCCGCAGGCCATGGAGGCTGCGGGGTGTGAGATCCTGATCCACGGGGTGGATCTGAAGCCCGGGATGGCATGCTGTTATGGAATGAAGGATGGAAAGGCAGTATGTGCATTATCCGGTAATCCGTCTTCTTCCATTCTTAATTATTATACAGTCCTGCGTCCGGCAGTGCGAAAAATGACAGGATTGATGTTTTATATGCCGGATACCATTAAAGTGACCATGGCGGAAGGATTTGGAAAGAAAAGCAAAACCGTTCGTCTTCTGAAAGGAAGGCTGAGCATTGAAAACGGGCAGGCAGTCATGCATCTGCCGAAGGGGCAGGGCAATATCATGATCGGAAGTTCCATCGGATGCAATGTCCTGGCAGTGGTTCCCGCAGGAACCGGGAAATTGGAAGCAGGTACAGTGCTGGACGGATTCCAGATATAATACAGCAGATAAGGATAGAATATGAAAAAAGTAACGGTTGAAGAAGCCATCGGAATGGAACTGTGTCATGACATTACCGCGATGCGGGACGGCTTTAAGGGAGCTGCCTTCAAACGGGGACATGTTATCACAAAGGAAGACGTCCCGGCCCTTCTGGACATCGGGAAAAAGACGGTTTTTGTATGGGAAGATGCAGAAGGTGAGATCCATGAAGAGGATGCAGCCCTCAGGATGGCTGCCATGGCCCCGGTAGCAGGTGCTCATTATACAGGCCCTTCGGAAGGGAAGATGCAGCTGATGGCGGATATCCGGGGCATGTTCCGGGTCGATACAAAACTGCTGGAAGAAATTAATTCCATCGGCGATATTACGATCAGCTGCCTGCCGGATCATTATCCGGTGGAAGCAGGAGCCCGGATCGCATCGATGCGGATCGTTCCCCTGACCACCAGGGAAGAGCAGATCCTTAAGGCGGAAGAGCTGTGCAGCAAGAGAAAACTGTTTGATCTTCTTCCCTTTCAGAATAGAACGATCGGTGTTATCATAACAGGGTCGGAAGTCTATTCCGGCAGGATCGAAGATAAATTCGAACCGGTGGTGAGAGCCAAGATGAAAGCCTATCCATCGCAGATCCTGGGAGTGAGTATCTGTGACGATGACCTGGAGATGATCGTTGCGGCAGCAAAGGGATACCTGGATCAGGGGGCGGATTTCCTGATCTTTACCGGAGGCATGTCGGTGGATCCGGATGACCTGACGCCTACTGCCATCCGGAAACTGGGAGCACAGATCATTTCCCATGGCGTGCCTTCCCAGCCGGGCAATATGACACTGGTGGGATATCTGGGGGATACGGCGATCCTGGGAGTACCGGGAGCTGCCATTAGTCTTTCCACCACCATGTTTGATGTGCTGCTTCCGCAGATCTTTGCGGGAGTCAGATTTACGAAAGAAGATCTTGTTAGACTCGGGGACGGAGGCCTGTGCCAACAGTGTAAGGTCTGTCATTTCCCCAACTGCACCTTCGGGAGATACTGATGATCGATCAATACGGAAGAACAATTTCATATCTGCGTCTGTCAGTGACAGAACTCTGCAACCTGCGGTGCCGGTACTGCATGCCCGAAGACGGGATCTGCAAAAAAGACCATTCGGAGATGCTGACAGAAGAAGAAATGATCTGTGCCGTGAAAGCAGCAGCCTCTCTCGGGATTCATAAGCTCCGGATCACGGGCGGGGAACCGCTGGTCAAGAAAAATATCCTTTCTATTTGCGAGAGAGCAGCGGCTGTTTCCGGGATCGAGGATGTCTGCATTACCACAAACGGAACCCTTCTTCCCGGACTGGCAAAGGATCTGAAAGCCGCAGGGGTAAAAAGGATCAACATCAGCCTGGATACCCTGGATGAGGATAAATACCATTATATTACCCGGCGGGGTCATTTCGATGAGGCTCTGGCAGGTATTGAGGCAGCAGTCGACGCAGGATTTGACAAGATCAAGATCAATGCGGTACTGATCGGCGGATTCAATGACGATGAGATCCCCTCTATGGCCGAATTGACGGTGAAATATCCGGTGGATGTGAGGTTTATTGAACTGATGCCCATGTATGACAGCGGTGAATTCGGACCTTCCGCTTATGTTCCGGGACAGAAAGTGCTGGAGATACTGCCGCAGCTTTCCGAAATCCCGCAGGACGGCGGGGTGGCAAGGCTATATCATCTTCCCGGCGCTCAGGGCAACATAGGCCTCATCAATCCCCTGAGCAGGCATTTCTGCGGAACCTGCAACCGGATCCGGATCACGGCGGACGGGCAGATCAAGCCATGCCTGCACAGGGAGGCAGAGTATTCCATCAAAGGTATGGATGAAGAGCAGATGATCGCCCAGATCAAAAAGGCAGTGGCGGCAAAACCGGAGTGGCACGGGGAGCTTTCTTCTGAAAACCGCAGCCATGCAGGCAGGAACATGAATCAGATCGGCGGGTGAGAACATGGAAACAGAAAAGGATTTCACACATTTTAATGAACAGGGCAGAGCCAGGATGGTCAATGTAGGGGAGAAAGACGTAACCCGGAGAGCTGCCGTCGCTACTGGGAAAGTGCTGGTCAGCCGTGAAACGATGGAGCTGATCAAAAGCGGCGGAATGAAGAAGGGCGATGTGCTGACGGTTGCCCAGGTGGCAGGGATCATGGGCGCAAAGAAAACCCCGGAGGTGATCGCCATGTGCCATCCGGTACAGATCGACGGCACGGACCTTTCCCTGGAACTGGACGAAGAAGAATGTGCAGTAAAGATCACAGCCAGGGTATCCTGCAGTGGAAAGACGGGCGTGGAGATGGAAGCTTTGACAGCAGTCAGTATCGCGGCTCTGAATGTGTATGACATGTGCAAGGCAGTGCAGAAGGATATGGTGATCTCCCAGATCCGGCTGGAGGAAAAGACCGGCGGCGTACACGGAGAATACAAAAGACGCGTGCTTCTTTAACAGCGCGGAAAGGAACGAAGATGAACTATACAGCGGCAGTGATAACAGTCAGTGACAAAGGATCCAGAGGAGAGAGAGTGGATACCAGCGGGCCGATGCTTGAAAAACTGGTGAGCGAACACGGCTACCAGGTGGTCTGTACTGCCATCATTCCGGATGAGATGGAACAGATCAAAGACGAACTGATCAGGTGCTGTGATGAACGAAAGGTCTCACTGGTGCTGACCACCGGGGGAACCGGCTTTTCCCCGAGAGATGTCACGCCGGAAGCAACAAAAGCGGTGATCGAGCGGGAAACGCCCGGGATTCCCGAGCTGATGCGGGTAGAAAGTATGAAGATCACGCCGCGGGGATGCCTTTCCAGAAGTGCCGCCGGGATCAGGGGAAGGTCCCTGATCATCAACCTGCCGGGAAGTGAAAAGGCAGCCAGGGAAAATCTTCTGGCTGTGCTGGACAGCCTGGAGCACGGACTTCAGATGCTGTATTCGGAAGGATCGGCAGATTGCGGAACTTCGAACTAAGATTGTATAAATATTTGTACAATTGTATTTTTAAAGTGCACAAATAATATTGACACTATAAGGCTTCATTTGTATAATATGGACATAAAGAACGGAACAAGAAGAATAATCCAAGCTGATTAAGCTAATTGACAAAAACAAATTCTGATCTTGAACCGGGCAGAAAAAAGAGGTATGGTCCAATGAAAATGTAAATCTCGGAAATCACTGAATAGAAGAAAGGAATTCAGAAGATTTCCAAAGGACAATTCAATAGGAAGAGAGGTTATATAGTGAAACTTCAGGAAATTGTAAAATAGCCCGTCTGTAAGTGTAAAGAAACTTCGGACGGGCTGTTTTTTTGCTTTTCAAAAGGTGCGGGTTTTTCAGATCCCGTCAACTTCTTCTTTTCTTTTTCTTCCTTCTTCCAAGAGCCTTACCAGTTCATCGTGATCATTTTCCCGGATCGCTTTTTCGTACTGCCCGAGACTGTCTGAAAGAGTCTTCAGTTCCTCCAGGAGAAAATCCCGGTTTTCCAGAAACAGTTCTGCCCAGAGTTCCGGATTGAGCCAGGCCACCCGGGTCATGTCCTTATAACTGCCTGCGGAAAACCCCTTGTGGAAGGAGGCAGTGGGGCTTTTGATGAAGGCGTTGGAAACCACATGTGCCATCTGGGAGGTAAAGGCGATCATCCGGTCATGCTCTTCTGCCGTTGTGACGGAATAGGTCCCGAAACCGACCGGCTCCAGGAGTTTCTTCACCTTGCTGAGAAGGAAGATATCGCCCTGGTCCTGAGGAACGAGTACCATGGGTTCGTTCCGGAACAGATCTGTATAGGCGTATTTGTAGCCGGAGAACTTGGTGCCTGCCATGGGATGGGCGCCGACAAAGGTAAAACCGTACTGCTGTGCGATGGGGAAGCACAGGCTGCAGATTTTGCGCTTGGTACCGCAGGAGTCGATGACGATGGTATCCTTGCGGATATATGGCGCTATGGATGCAAGATACTGCGCTGCCGCTTCCGGATAGATACAGATGATGATAATATCACATTCGGACACGTTGTCTTTCGTGAGGACGGCATCCACGTCTCCGTTGATCATGGCAAAGTCCACAACCTCCCGGCTCCGGTTGAATGCCAGAACCCGTTCTCCTTTTTTGTGATAAGCTTTGGCAAATGATCCGCCGATCAGGCCAAGCCCGACGATTCCTGCTGTCATAGGGGTTTCTTCCTTTCCTTTCAGATTGCTGCCGGTTTTGTCATGATATCCCGGATGGCAAATACTTTACGCGCTACATCTGCATAATCTTCCGGCTTCAGGGACTGGGCACCGTCACAGAGAGCGTGCATAGGGTCGTTATGCACTTCGATCATCAGACCGTCCGCTCCGCAGGCCGCAGCGGCAACTGCCATCGGACAGACCAGATCGGACATTCCTGTGGAATGGCTGGGATCTACGATCACCGGAAGGTGGGTCAGTTTATGGAGCATGGGAACAGCGGCCAGATCCAGGGTGTTCCGGGTATAATCACTGAAAGTACGGATGCCTCTCTCGCACAGGACCACCTGCTCATTACCGCCGGCCATGATGTATTCAGCACTCATCAGCAGTTCCTTCAGCGTGTTGGAAAGTCCTCGTTTCAGGAGAACGGGTTTATTGAGCTTGCCGATCTCCCGGAGAAGGTTGAAGTTCTGCATATTCCGGGCACCGATCTGTATCATGTCAATGTCTTCAAACAAGGGGAGCTGTTCGGCTCCCATGACTTCGGAGACGATGGGAAGGCCGGTTTCTTCCCGGGCAATTTTCAGAAGTTCCAGTCCGTCTGCTTTCAGTCCCTGAAAATCATAGGGAGAAGTCCGGGGCTTGAATGCGCCGCCCCGCAGCAAATTGGCGCCGGAGGCCTTGACAGCTTTTGCCACCTCGATGATCTGTTCTTCCGATTCCACTGAACAGGGACCCGCGATCATGGCAAAATGGCCTGCACCGATGGGAACGCCGCTTACATTTACAACGGAAGGGGCAGGATGGAATTTGCGGTTGCAGAGCTTAAAGGGATCCGTCACCGTCTTGACTGAATCTACGATATCAAGGCATGCGATCAGGTCCTTGTCAATACTCCCGGTATCGCCTACCATTCCGAGGATGGTCTGGTTTTTTCCTATGGACATATGGACTTCCAGTCCCTGTCCTTTGATCCATTCGATGAGCTGGTCACGTTTGTCATCCGGTGTTCCGTGTTTTAATACAACGATCATTGCAGTTCTCCTTATCTGTTTTCAGATTCTCCAGCATAGAATATAAAAACGGCACAGGCTGCTGTACCTGTGCCGCGGATCTTCTGATCTCACTCTGCGCATTACAAAACAGCCTGACCGCCCCGACAGGTATGATAATAATATGCGCGATAGGTGAAGTTCTTCTTCATGCTGAGCAGTCCTTTCTGTTTGAAAGCTACTTTATCAGTTTACCCATGCAAAGTCAAGGATGAATCCGGGAGCTTTTGTTCCGAAACTTCCTATTTTGTTTCTTCGTATTCCCGGATCGTCTGCTCGATGACATCGCAGGCTGCCTGCACGGTTGCAAGGCAGCGGACCTCCTCCCGGAAATAGGCAGGTTTTATCTCCCGGCACAGCAGGCTGCCGTTCAGGGCATCCATGAATTTTTCGGTCAGCAGTGTCGCAGTTGGCTTGATCGCAGCGCTTTCATGGGCTTTTGTTTCCACATACCTGAGGGAAAGGACACTGATCGCCGCAAGAAGGGCGCCGCAGACATTTCCGGTCTGCATACCGGCACCGAATCCGGAGACCAGTTTCATCTCCCGCTCCGGAAGTTCCAGCCCGTAGTATTCATTGGCTGCATGAAGGACTGTTTCCGCGCAATTATAGTTGCCTGTGAAATAGTATTTTTCAATCAGATCTTTCAGCATGATAAGCCTCCGTTATGTTTTCTTCTCTGCGCCTTACAGAACAGGATGAGATCATCATACCATAAAAGATCCGAATTGTATCGGTAAATGCGTTGCAGCGCCGTGCAATTGCATGTGACATCTGCGGAAAGATATGTTAAAATTATATGCAATTGATATTTAGCAGTAAGGATCAGAAAGAACTATGAAAAAAGCTTTACCCCGTTCTATTTATGCTGTCATGGGTGTGTTGGTTCTGTTATTTGCAGGACTTGTCTATGCCTGGACAACCTTCTCAAAACCGCTGGCGAACCTTTGGAGCCAGGACGCTCTCACATGGACATCCACAATCGTTATGGCATTTTTCTGCCTGGGCGGATTTTTCGGCGGACAGATGCAGAAAAAAGGTTTCAATGTAAAACTGAACCTTGTGATCTCTGCCATTTTGATGGTTGCCGGTTTTCTCATATCAGGCCTGGTCGGGAATCTGACCGGATCGATCGTGATCATTTATCTGGGCTTCGGCTTGCTGGGAGGACTCGGCGCCGGACTTGCGTATAACGCAGTCTTAAGTGCTGTTTCCGGTTGGTTCCCGGACAAACAGGGTCTGATCTCCGGGATCCTGCTTATGGGGTTCGGTATCAGTGCGTTTGTCATGGGTCTGTTATATGCGTCAAATGTAGATCAGATGGACGGAAAGGGCGGTATTCCCTGGTATATCTGCTTCCTGGCGATCGGCATCGGCTGCTTTGTTTTCATCACGATCGGCGCACTGATCTTAAAGAAACCAGGACTGGACTTTATCGCACCGACGTCGAAAGAAGGGAAGAAACGTAAAAACACAACGGCACCATTTGAAGATGTCACTACTTCTGAGATGGTGAAAAGGACAAGTTTCTGGATGATGTTTGCCTGGGCGATCCTGACATCGGTTGCCGGTCTTGCCGTGGTATTCCTCGGAACGCCGATCGCCACAGCTGCTGTTCCGGCGCTGAACGACAACGCCAGCCTTCTTGCCATTATCGTTGGACTGATCTCTATTTTCAACGGTATCGGCCGTATCATTTTCGGCGGTATGTTCGACAAGATCGGATATAAGGCAACCCTGGTCATTGTCTGCGGTATGTTCATTATTTCCATAGGCATCATTATCCTGGCTATGATAACCGGCAGCCGGCTGGTCCTGATCATCGCATACATTGCAACAGGTCTTTCCTATGGCGGAGTTACACCGAGCCAGTCAGCCTTCGTCAATAAGTTTTACGGGTCACGAAACTATGGTCAGAACCTGCCGATCATGACCATGAATCTTATGATCGCTTCCTTTGGAACAAAGCTGGTGCAGGCAGTGCAGGGACATCTGATGGCCGGAGGCATGACCAATTCCGGAGCGTATATCATCGTCTTAGCCGGCGTGGCTGTGATCTGTGTGCTGGCCGGGATCATTGCCCTGTTCATTAAAAAACCCAATACCGCTAAAACTGTATAGCGCAATTAATTACAATAATTGCATAAAAAAAGCGGGAAACCCATATGGCTTCCCGCTTTTTGGTTTACATATAATATTGTTCTCAGCTGATTGCCACGAGACTCATCATTACAATGAAAAGAAGCAATTCTATGGAAACATCCGGGTCAAAATCAGCAATACGCGCCTGCGGGATCTCAATGGTGTAATGCTGAAGCGTCAAAGCTGCAGCGAGAACCCTGCGCATGTCCTTTTTGATGGAGAACGGTCCATACCCGGGCTGTTTCTTTAAGTAGTCATCGACTTCACCGATGGCAGCGATCGTCTCATTTTCCGGAATGTCCAGTTCTTCCAGGAATTTCAGGTCTGCAAATGCACCGTAAATGGACATATACTGGTTTTTGCCGGTGGCGTGCCCGGTTAACTGTAAGCGCTTATAGAAATCAACGAACTCGTCCACCTTTACGGCAGCGGATCTGCTGTTTGTCATGAGAACAAGGGTAGTGGCGCGGGCCGCTTCATCGGAAATCTGCAGCTTATCCCTTAATGCGGTATAGATTTTTTCTTTTTCTTCTTCCAGACCGATATCTGCTTTTCCGGAACAGTACATCAGCGCCACGTAAGCCAGTTCCGACTCGTTGGAACGTTCCGGATGACTGCTCCGGATATGTCCGAACAGATCCGCAACCTGTGTGACGACAGATCCGATCTCCTGATCTTTGTGCTGCTCTGTGATGATAACGGAGGAAAGAACCGTGAAAAGACCGGAAATACCTGTTTCTTTCTCCAGCTGGTTATAGGTATCGATGATTGTATCAATATATGTTTCCGGATTTTTGGAAACAGCCATCCTGAGAAGGAGCAGGGCCTGCAGAACGCCGCGAAAATTGGAAAAAAAGCGGCCTTTTGTTTCCAGAATCTGCTGTGCGGCATAAACGTTATCGTCAGACACGGGAAGGTCCAGAGCTGTATACAGCAGGGAACCTACCTTGATCGACGGTTCCGATACAAGCGTTGACATGTTTCTTAAAGCTTTTTCGTTCGTGATCTGCCGATCGCAGCGGGCTTTTAATTTTGCATCCATAATAAATAGTTCCTTTTATAGATTTTCTCTAATATTATACATTTCTGCGCCTTTTTTGCAATGAAAACAGGAAAAATAACACCATGCGGCGGGGTTGACGAAGCCTCAGCAGAAAGATAAACTGAAAAGCATCAATCAAACCGAAAGGCGAAAAAACATGGAAAAAGGGCTTATCCATATTTACTGCGGTGACGGGAAGGGAAAGACGACAGCGGCTGTCGGGCTGGCGGTACGGGCAGCCGGTGCCGGGAAAAAGGTACTGATCGCCAGATTTCTCAAGAACAATCGGTCTGCAGAGCTTGTTTCCCTGGAAAAGATTCCCGGGATTACAGTCCTTCCCATCGAAAAAGAATTCGGATTTATCAGGAAGGAAGACAATCCCATCAGGCAGGAAGCTGCAAAGTATTACGGCGCTTATTTTGAAAACGCTGTCCGGAAGGCACAGCAGGAGGGATTTGACCTGCTGGTCCTGGATGAGATCAATGCGGCAGTCAAACTGAAGATCGTGGAAAAAGACCGCCTGACAGAGTTCCTGGAGAAAAAGCCGGAATCGTTGGAAGTGGTGCTGACAGGACGGGATCCGGCTCCTGAGATCTGCAGCATGGCGGATTACATTTCAGAGATCAAAAAGATCAGGCATCCCTTTGATGAAGGGATCCGTGCCAGGTCCGGGATCGAGTACTGAGGAACTTTTCGAAAAACAGAAAAAATCCTTTGCATTCCTGTTACGCCTGTGATAATATATCTACTCGTGATAATATTCCTTGCTCCATCTTTGGGATGGGGCCAGAGACCAAAAGGAGGTGCGAGAACATGAGCAAATATGAAATAGCAGTTGTTGTAAGTGCTAGGCTCGAAGATGAAGAACGCGCAGCAGTCATCGACAAGATCAAAGACATGATCCAGAGATTCGGCGGCAATTTCACCGATGTTGACGACTGGGGCAAGAGAAAACTTGCTTATGAAATCCAGAAGATGGATGAAGCGTTCTATTATTTTGTTCACTTCGAGAGTGATAATTCCGATTGCCCGAACGAACTGGAACAGCAGTTACGTATCATGGACGGCGTTATCCGTTATTTAGTTGTTCGTCTTGACGAAGAGTAAGCAGCTAAAAGTGGCACTTAACACTCGTACAAGAAGGAGTTACTATGAATAAAGTAATACTTATGGGACGTCTGACCAGAGATCCGGAGATCAGATTTGCGCAGGGCAGCGATTCGATGGCTGTAGCCAGGTTCACGGTGGCTGTAGACAGAAGATTCAGAAGAGACAACGAAACGACAGCGGATTTCATCAGCTGTGTGGCTTTCGGGCGGACAGCAGAGTTCTTTGAGAAATATATTCATCAGGGAACCAAGGTGTGCCTGGAAGGCAGGATCCAGACCGGCAGCTATACCAGACAGGATGGCACCAAGGTTTATACAACGGATGTAGTTGTTGAAAATGCCGAATTTGCGGAAAGCAAAGCAGCATCCGGCGGTCAGCAGGGATATGCAACTCAGCAGGCAGCGCCGCAGCAGGGTTATCAGAGACAACAGGCAGCGCCGCAGCCGGCCCCGCAGCAAAGCTATGCACCGCAGGGCTACGCAGGTCAGCAGGCAGCACCGCAGCCGGCTCCTTCTCAGGGATTTATGAATCCTCCTGAAAATGTGCAGCCCGCTCCGATGCAGGAAGCAGCAGACGAGGGATTCATGCAGATCCCAGACGCCCTGGAAGACGAGGGTTTGCCATTTAACTAAACAGGATTTGGGTACAGTCTTAAGAGATTGTACAGATGACTAAGGAGGTCATAAAATGGCATTTAACAAGACTGATAAAGAGGGAGCTCCCATGAGGAGACGCCCGAATATCCGCAGAAGAAAGAAAGTCTGTATTTTCTGTGGAGAAAAAGCACAGGAGATCAGCTACAAGGATGTAGCAACTCTGAAGAAATACGTCTCTGAAAGAGGCAAGATCCTTCCGAGAAGAATCACAGGTACCTGTGCAAAGCATCAGAGAAGCATTACCACTGCTATCAAGAGAGCACGCCATATTGCCCTGATGCCTTATTCCGTAGACTGATCCTTTCCGGCAGGTACGGAGATATCGTCTGCGATATCAGGAACAACTGCAGCTCCGGCACAATCTGCCGGAGCTGTTTTTATGTTTTACAGGAAATAAATTGTTCTGGAGTATGTTTATATGTTATAATACATTCCTAAAAGAATGCGATGCAGAAACCGACAACAGGACGTATGTTCCTTAAGGAAAACGGGACATGAAAAAAGAGAAAAAAGAACTGCTGCTGAATATGGGTGTTGTCATGCGGGGATACCTCATCTTTCCCGCTGTGTTCGGACTGATCCTTCTGGGACTTACGATCGCCCTGTTCTTTATCTATATCCCTACGGGGCTTGTGGCAGCCGCTGCTTTTGTCCTTTATGTGCTGGCGCTGGCTGTGTTTTTTGCCATCAATAACCGCAACCTGGAAAGGGGACTGGTCCGGTTTGCCAGACAGTACGGAGGACTGGAAGGAGAACTGATCAGCGACTTTCCCATGCCTTATGTGCTGACGGATCCGGATGGCAGGATCATTGCCTACAATAGGATCTTCGGTCGAATCTATGACGAGAAAGCCGGACTGAACAATATTACCCAGATCTTCCACGAACTGACGGAAGGAGATCTTCATTTTGATACGGATTCCAACAATATCTCCGTTTTTTATGACAACCGGGATTACCGGCTGTGCATCAAGCATATCAAGGTAACCAAGGACCTGATTGATGGAAAGATCGTCCTGATGCCGCAGCATGATATGACCCTGTGCGCGATCTATCTGTTTGATGAGACCGAGATCGTGAACATGATGCGCAGGATCCTGGCGGAGCAGTTGGTGATCGGTTCAATCTATGTGGATAATTACGATGAAGTCATGAGCAGAGACCTGGATGTGCAGAAAAATGTCCAGGCTGCGATGATCGACAAGACCATCGGCGCTTATTTCAGCAACGTGGGAGGAGTTGTCCGCAAACTGGAAAGAGACCGGTATTATGTGATCTTTAAGCGCAAATACCTTACCGGCCTTCAGAGAAACAAATTCGAGATCCTGGACCAGATCAAGAAACTGGATATGGGCAGCGAGCATGTTATCACCATCAGCATCGGCATCGGTGTGGGAGAAGACTATACCCAGGTGGAGGCAGCTTCCAATAACGCGCTGGAACTTGCCCTGGGAAGAGGCGGTGACCAGGTGGTGGTGAAAGAAGGAGAGAGAGTCTACTTCTACGGCGGCAAAACCAAGCAGGTGGAAAAGAACACCCGCGTCAAGGCCCGTGTGAAGGCAATCGCCCTCAGGGATGTGCTGATCTCTAAGGAACGGGTTGTGATCATGGGGCATAAGAATGCAGATATCGACGCGTTTGCTGCTTCCGTGGGTATATATAAGGCCGCCAGGTCTCTGGGCAAGCATGCCTATATTATTGTAAACCGCGGCAGTAATACCGTACAGGGCGTGATCGAACAGTTCCTGGAGGACGAAGAGTATTCCCAGGGAGTATTCATTTCCCCGGAGCAGGCAGAAGATTTGGTGACCCAGGATACAGCCCTGGTGATCGTGGATGTGAACCGTCCGGAGCTCTTTGAATGTCCTGATCTGGTACAGAATACCTCGTCGGTTGTCCTGATCGACCATCATCTGCAGAGCGGCGAAAAGATCGACAATCTGGTCCTGTCGTATGTAGAGCCTACCGCAAGTTCCGCCAGCGAGATGGTAACGGAGATCCTGCAGTATATTACCGACAATATCAACCTGCGCAAACTGGAAGCAGAGGCACTGTACGGCGGTATCATCATCGATACGGACTCCTTTACCAGAAACACCGGAGTCAGGACTTTTGAAGCGGCGGCATATCTGCGTAAGATCGGGATCGATATCCAGGCGGTCCACAATTCCTTCCGGGATACCCTTGATACTGCCAGAATCAAGGCAGCTGCCATGGAAACTGCGGAAGAGATCATCCCGGGATTTGTCGCGGCTGTATCTCCTGCTGAGGGAGTCTTTAATCCCACTGTGGTCGCGGCCCAGGTGGCCAACGAACTGCTTGATATCAAAGGTGTGAAAGCCAGCTTTGTACTGACCAACATAGCGGGAAAGACCTATATCAGCGCCCGTTCCACCGGAGATACGAATGTTCAGCTTGTCATGGAACGGATGGGCGGAGGCGGACATCTGAATATTGCGGGATGCCAGCTGGAAGATACGACGGTAGAAGATGCCAGAAAGGCTCTCGGCGCTACGATCCGGAAGATGATAGAGGAAAAAGACCTGATATAAGAAAGAAATAAAAAGAGGAATCAATCATGAAAGTAATTCTGCTTGAAGACGTTAAGTCACTTGGAAAAAAAGGCGACATCTGCGATGTTTCCGATGGTTATGCAAGGAATTTTATCATTCCCAAGAAGAAAGGCGTGGAAGCGACACCGGACAACCTGAACAACCTGAAGCTGAAAAATGCGAATGAGGCCAAAGTGGCAAGGGAAAACCTGGAAAATGCCCAGGCGCTTGCCGCACAGCTGGCGGATAAGACGGTCGTGATCCGGGTAAAGGTCGGGGAAGGCGGCAAACTGTTCGGAGCCATTGCTTCCAAGGAAATCGCTGCAGCGGTATTGGATCAGACGGGACTGGAACTGGATAAGAAAAAGATCGTCCTTGCGGATCCGATCAAGGCCCTGGGAGAACACAAGGTAAAAGTGAAGCTGCATAAAGATGTGACGGCCAGCCTTCTGGTGAAGGTCGAAGAAGAATAAAAGAAACGGAAAAGACACAGTATGGCGGATGATGAACTGCTCAAACGGGTCATGCCCAACGATATAAAAGCCGAACAATCCGTGCTTGGCGCGATGTTTATCGACAATGAAGTGATCGGTCCGGTGGTGGAGCTACTGACCGGGGAAGACTTCTATTATAAGCAGAACGGAGCTGTTTTTGATGCCATCGCAGCGCTGTTTCGGGAAAACAGGGCTGTGGATCCGGTAACCGTCCTGGACAGGATGAAGGAAAACGGTGTGCCGGAGGAAGTCCGCAGCGAGGATCTGATCAAAGATATCATCAGCAGTGTCTATTCTTCCGTGAATGCACAGCAGTATGCGAGGATCGTCTATGAGAAATCAACGCTCAGAAGGCTGATCCGGACATCGGAAGAGATCGCGTCCGACTGCTATGCGCAGAGCGGAAAACTTGATGATATCCTGGATGATACGGAGAAGAAGATCTTCAATCTCGTTCAGTCCCGGAATACCAAGGAGTTCATGCCAATCGCGGATATCGTGACGGATGTTCTTAGAAAGATCGAAGAAGCTTCCCGGACAAAGGGGCATATCACAGGACTTGCGACGGGG
Organism: Parasporobacterium sp.; assembly: GCA_017510065.1. Classification (GTDB taxonomy): domain Bacteria; phylum Bacillota; class Clostridia; order Lachnospirales; family Lachnospiraceae; genus RGIG5612. The sequence continues at coordinate 7,468 of JAFWOB010000184.1, read as the reverse complement.
TTTGCGGATCTGGATTATAAGACGGCAGGACTTCAGCCTTCGGACTTTATCCTGGTTGCGGCACGTCCTTCCATGGGAAAGACCGCATTTGTTCTGACCATAGCGGATTACGTGACCGTGAAAAAGAAAGAATCGGTTGCCATCTTCTCCCTGGAAATGTCTGCCGGACAGCTGGTGAACAGAATGCTGGCAATGGAGTCACAGATCGACGCCCAGAACTTAAGGTCCGGCGATCTGTCCGACCGGGATTGGGAAGCCCTGATGGAGAGCTCGGAGGCCATCGGAACCTCCAAACTGATCATCGATGATACTCCCGGGATCAAAGTGGCGGATGTCAGGTCCAAGTGCCGCAAGTACAAGCTGGAACAGGACATCAAACTGATCATTATCGACTACATCCAGCTGATGAGCGGCAGCGGATCCAGAAGCGACAACCGGCAGCAGGAAGTCTCCGACATTTCCCGTGGATTGAAATCCCTGGCCAGGGAACTGAATGTTCCGATCATCGTTCTGTCGCAGCTGAACCGTGCGGTGGAAGCCAGAGCCGATCACAGGCCCATGCTGGCGGATATCCGTGAATCCGGCGCGATCGAACAGGATGCGGACGTGATCATGTTCCTGTACCGCGACGACTACTACAATGAAGATTCACCGGAGAAGAATATCGCGGAAGTGATCATAGCAAAGCAGAGGAATGGTCCTACGGGAACGGTCAAACTGGGCTGGCAGCCCAAGTACACCAGATTTGTCAATCTGGAAAGAAGTGATGCAGGCGGAAGATTCTGATCAGTGGGGACAGGTCTTTACGCGAAGAGGGTGCAGTAAACTATTAAAAATGAATTGGCGGTGAGAATATGTTTTCAGAATACGACAGCTATCTGTTTCATCAGGGAACCTTGTATGATGCCTATAAGAAATTAGGCGCCCATACCTGTACGGAGAACGGGAAAGAAGGCGTTCATTTTGCGGTTTGGGCAGAGAAAGCGCAAAATGTTTCGGTGGCGATCTTTGACGCCTACAGCGACGGAAAGATCGTGCGGATGAGCAAAACGGAGCATGGCATCTGGGAGGTGTTTGTTCCCAATGTCAACAAAGGAACCTGCTATAAATACCTGATTGACGGAGCAGATGGCGTGACCAGGTTCAAAGCGGATCCATATGCATTTTATTCCGAACTGCGGCCGGCCAACGGGTCTGTGGTCTGGGGCCTGCATGAATATGAGTGGACAGACGGTGCTTATATGCAGGATCTGAGGCCCGGTATCCACGACGACAGGATCCAGGTATCCGCGCCGGAGGAAATGCCGGCGAAGATCGCAGATAAGATCAAGGATATCCAGGAGAGGGAAGCTTCTTATATCTATAAGAAGAGTATGGATGATGCAAAGTGGTATGCCACTGAAAAGATCATGGCAGAAAGAAAGGCGGCAGAGGAAAAGGCAAAAGCCAAAGAGGAAAAAGAAGGAGCCTCCGTAAAGCCTGACAAGGAGCAGAAAAAACCTCTTACAGAAGAGGAATTAAAGAAACAGGAAGAACTGAAAAAGGCTGCTAAAGAAAAAGAAGAAGCCAAATGGCAGAAGAAGATCGATCAGGCAGTGGCGAAAGCCCAGGAAGGGATTGTAAGGATAGATCCGAAGCCGTATCATGATCTTTCCCAGGAAGAAAAAGTCGCTCTGATCAACCGGGCGGCAGCAGAACTGACCAGGGAAAAGCCCATGTCTATTTATGAAGTCCATCTGGGCTCCTGGAAGAAGAACTACAGCCTGAACAAGGATGGCTTCCTCAACTACCGGGATCTGGCGGATGAACTGGCGGATTACGTGGTTTATATGGGATTCACCCATGTAGAAGTCATGGGCATCTGCGAATACCCCTTCGACGGGTCCTGGGGCTATCAGGTGACCGGATATTTCTCCCCCTCCAGCCGTCACGGCAATCCGGACGATCTGAAATATTTCATTGATAAAATGCACAGCCGCGGAATCGGCGTCATCATCGACTGGGTACCGGCGCATTTTCCAAAAGATGCGTTTGGCCTGGACAATTTCGATGGATCCCCGTCTTATGAATCCGAAGATCCGCTGCTGGCGGAATATCCGGAATGGGGCACCAAAGCTTTTGACCATTCCAGGCCGGAAGTACGGAGTTTCCTGATCTCCAGTGCGTTCTACTGGATCCGGGAGTTCCATGCGGATGCTCTCCGGGTGGATGCGGTGGCTGCCATGATCTATACCAATTTCAGCCGCGCCGAGTGGAGACCCAACAAATTCGGCGGCTCCCTTAACCTGGACAGCATAGCCTTCATGAAACAGCTGAACAAGGAAGTGATCGAACGGACCGGCGCCTTCCTGATCGCCGAGGATTCCTCTGCCGAGCAGGGCATCACAAAACAGGTCTATGAAGGCGGTATGGGATTCATGTATAAGTGGAATATGGGCTGGATGAACGACACCCTGTATTACTATAAGAAAGATCCTGTATACCGCAAATATCATTTTGACCAGCTGACCCATACGACAGACTACGTTTTCAGCGAGTATTTTATCAATGTGCTGTCCCACGATGAAGTGGTACACCTGAAAGCACCGATGCTGTATAAGATGCCGGGTGCGATCCCGGACAAACTGAGCGGACTGAAGAATCTTTATACTTATCAGTTTACCCATCCGGGCAAGAAACTTCTGTTCATGGGACAGGAGTTTGCAGAAGACCGCGAATGGGATGAGAACCGGATCATCAACTGGGCATACACCAATGACACCTGGCACAGGGATGTCATGCTGTGTGTGAAAAAACTCCTGGAGATCTATAAGGAGTATCCGGTGTTCTATAAAGATACCGATGACGACCGGACGTTGGAATGGGTCAACAGAAAGGACAGCGAGCGCGGCATCATGGCCTACATCCGGAAGAATCCGGAGAACTACGACGGAGCTTTCCTGGTGATCCTCAATACAACGCCTGTGCAGTACAACGGCTACAGCTGCGGCGTTCCGAAGGAGGGCTACTGCAAGAGGATCTTCAGTACCTACGATACCACGCCGGATACCGGCGCGCCAAGCGAAGAGATCCCACCGCTGACCGCTGTAAAGGACCAGTGCGACGGGTATGACTATCGCCTGACCTACGATCTGCGGCCCAATGAGGCAGTGATCATTGCACTGTAAGATCAGTTTTTGATTTTTAGTACCCTACGCCCCGCGAAATAGCAAAATAAGACCTCATGGCCCGATTTGTTTCGGACCAAGGGGTCTTTTCTGTTCATGTTTTTGTCGAATTTACAATGGTAAACTTCATCAGTGATCAGGCATGCCAGTGATTGGAGCCTCCAATCCAAAAATCCCGGCATTTAGAAGGTTTAGCATCCAAAATTTGCCGGATCTTTCGGATTTTTGGACTGTAGATTAAGAAAATGCAGTGCTTTCAAGTGGCTTGCATCCAAAAATTGTTGTGCAATAATGGGCAGGAAAGGGGAAACCTGAAAGCAGGAGCCAAAAAACAGACGATCTATAGTGATTTCTGGAAATAAGGGAAAGCATCGGAAAGCTATTTTAATCTGTTTTCAGAGCTCCAGAACAACACTTTTCTTGACAACTTCATGTAATTCCATGATAATACAATAATGTCGTCTAAAGGAGACATAGCAAAAAAGGCGGCGCATTAACAAATTAATTAGTCACAGAAATAAATGATGTTGGAAAGAGGCTCCATGAAAAATAACAGAATGTACAGGAATATCCTTAAGATAATAGCAGCCGGTATAGCTGCCTGCGCACTTCTTCTACTTTCAATGCCGTTCCCGGCATTTTCCGAAGAACCGGAACAGGAAGAAAGCAGCGTGGCTGAAGAAGTGCAGGAACTGGAGGACGGGATCTTTTATTACCAGACAGGATCTGACGGATCAGCAGCAATCCTGGTTCTGAATAGTAATCAGAGCCTTCTGGCTCTTATGGGGACGGAATTCACAGATTTAAACAGCTTTCTGGACTCCCATGGAGTCAAGGATCTGGATTCCCTGATCCTGGCATCCGGCAATGCACAGATTGACGCATTGAAAGAACTTGCCGAAGACCGGACGATCGGGCATATTTATTCCGCAGATAATGGCGGCGAGGTCAGTTCTTTCGCCAGTGGTAAAAACATTAATACGGATTATCAGGAATATGTTTCAACAGGCAGCGAGAATGCCATCCTGTATCCGGACGGGAACGGTCATTTCGGGATCCTGCTGTTCGATGCGGAGAGTTCGGTGTTCCTGACAAACGGGTTTTCCGATATGTCGGTACTGGCCGATCATTCGGAGATCGCAATGATCAGCCTTCTTGTGATCAGCGGTTCTACCGGAACGGATGATTCCGTTTTATCCGTGATGGATCCGGATGTCTGCCTGTTTGCAGGAAATGTGCCCGCAGACAAATTGTTAGCGGAATTTTACGGGCTCAGGATTGCAGAAGCCGGGCCGTTTTATGTCCTGGATCCGGATAACGTGATCGAGATAGAAACGCCCTTTACACTGCAGGAACCTGCCCGCCTTGTAACGCCACAGATCGAGGACCCCATAAATTTTGTGGAGATCACAGATCCGGCTGAACAGGCGGCAGAACAAAAACTGGTTGATGCAGCGCTCCGGACGGCCAGGGGAGAACTGGGAAGCGGATCGCAGCGGACAGACAACCTGAAGAAAGAAGGGTTTTCCGAGGAAGAGCGGGACGAGATCCAACGGATCGTCGATTCGATCTACAAGAATAACATGGGCAACTGTATCGGAGTCTATTTTGATACAGAAGGCTATGCACAGAACCCGAAGTACCAGATCGTCACGGTCAATACGACCGCAAAGGAGCCGGATGAGCCGATCAGCATGGGCAGGGAGTTTACCGGCTGGTATACAGATGAAGCCTGCACGGAACGGTTTGATTTTTCAGAGCCTGTAAGGTCTTCTGTTCATCTTTATGCCGGATGGAACGTGCCCGGCGAGGAAGAAGGAGCTCCGGCAGACGAAAGCCAACAGGAGCCTGAGCCGGCAGTTGAAGAGGAATCGGAAGCAGAGCCGGTAACGGAAGCCGAACCGGAAGCAAAGCCCGAACCGGCAGTGGAAGAAGAACCGGAAACGGAGCCGGAACCGGTGACGGAAGCAGAACCGGAAACGGAGCCGGAACCGGTGACGGAAGCAGAACCGGAAGCAGAACCCGAACCGGTTGTAGAGGAAGAAACCACAGGGGCATCGGAAATGATCCTGCCGACGGATGATTCAGATGAGATCACCAGGAAAAACAGAGAGATTTTCTATCTGTACACTTTCCTGGCACAGGCGGGGATCATGGATGAAGCGAGAAACTATGTGGAGGGACACATGGGGATTCCCACTCCATTTGAGGACTGATCAGGGAGCAAGATAAATGAAACTCAGAAAACTCATAGGTGGAATTCTTATCGGTATGATCTTTGCGGCAGCGACCATCGGTGCTGCTGGGGCAGCGGAAACAGAAACCACCGCCATAACAGAAGAAACAGATTCAGCAGCTCTGATCGAGGAAGAAACGACGACGGCTGCCCCGGCAGTCGAAGAAACGACGGCCGCTGATCCGGATTTTGAAGCAGAAAACCTGTATGCGAGGAGAATGCAGTACGCACAGGATATCATGCTGCAGAATGCCTATAACTTGAGGCTGCAGTATTCCTCCGAGGTAAGTGAACAATATTCCATCAGGAATAAAGTAGTCGACTATGCATTATCCTTTGTAGGTGTCACGCCTTATGTGCCCGGAGGCATGTCTTTGTGGTGGGGCACGGACTGTTCCGGGTTTATACAGCTCATTTATGGAGCTTTTGGCTACTGGCTGCCGTCAGGCTCTGCCACATACCAGTATTATGTCGGGAATGAAGTGTCCTGGTCGCAGATCCAACCGGGGGATATCCTGGTGTATGACTGGGGCGAACACGTCGGTATTTATGCCGGCGATGGCATGTTAGTTCATTGTTCCAGTCCGGAAAACGGAACCGTTGTATGGCCATGCAACTACCGTACGGTGACCAAGATCGTCAGTGTCCTGCCGGATCCGGAGCCGATCGAACCGGTCAAATAAAGGTCAGGAACACTCGGAGTGCTCGAGGGAAAGATGATGAAGGCTCTGCTGATTTTTGCAGAGCCTTTTTTAATATCTGTTAATGTCGATCCCGGCTTTCTTCGCCTGGCTTTGCTGATACTTACGTGGGATGTCGTACAGTTTCCCGTCTTTTAACAGTCTGGCTCCTGTCTGATGATAATGAAACGGGATCTGATGATCCATACACTGCTGTCGGATGTCAAGTACCCAGGCATAATCGCAGATCCGTGCTTCCGGTCCGGACTCGCCGCCGACCGATACGGAGTCGATCCGGTCACGACAGGTCCCGAGATATTTCCGGATATCGATCCTGCCAAGCAGTGGCTCATGAATAATGGAGCGGTGCCGCATCGGGATTTCCAGGAACACAGGCAGCCTGCGATCTGCCATTTTCTGATCCTCGCAGGTGCAGGATATTTCCACGTTCTCATACCCATCGTCCCAGTCTTCCGGCAGGCATTGCGTTATCCTCTCGGGACGCTTCGTGATCATGTAGAAACGGCAGTCAGAACGGACACGCATCATTTCCCATGCTTCCGGCCGCCACGCATCGGCTTCGGGATGGAAAAAGTCCGAGGTGAAACAGGTGTAGAAAACTGAACCGGGACCATATTTGTATCGCCCTTTGTATTCACCGGCACGGTTTCTTCGAACCGGCAGATTGAAAGAGGAAGTCTTCCGTAAGGTGGACGTGTCTTTGCCATGCATTATATCCCGGCGGTATACATAGCAATGCATGCAGCCCGGGGATACTTTCGTGCACCCGTGCCAGAGGTTCCACATTACCGATGCCGGAGGAGTATTCTTTACTGATGAAAAGAATTCCAGTTGATCGTAAGTTTCCATGTCCTTATTGATACGATACTTGTTGATGGTTCCATTCCTATTTTATCATATCGGGGCAGGTGAGTGTCATCGATTTTACCATGTGTCGATAATTCTCAGTAGTTCTCTTACTGAAGAAAGGCTGTTATAATAAAAGAAAATACGATAAACAATAAATATGATAGTGACGAACAATAAGGAGTATAGAGTATGGATCAGAGATTACCGAAAAGAAATGAAGTGGCAGAAGAGTTGACCTGGAGGCTCGAGGATATTTATCCGGACAATGAGGCATGGGAAAAAGAGCTTGCAGAGAGTCAGGTACTTGCCGATGAAGCGGTTTCCTATGAAGGAACGCTGTCTGAAAGTGCCGATCAGCTGTATAAGGCACTCAAGGCCTACGATGATTGTCAGCTGATGCTTGACCGTATCGGCGGATATGCCCATATGCGTCATGATGAAGATACGGCCAATGCGCTGTACCAGGAACTGGATCTAAAGGCAGAGAGTTCATACGTGAAGATCATGGAAAAACT
>JAFWOB010000183.1 GCA_017510065.1 Parasporobacterium sp. | reverse complement strand
TCTTCAATGGTATCGGCGCAGTACAGTCCCTGATTGCCGGATTCTTTCGCCATCTCCACGCCATCCATGAAATCGGAAACATCCTCCTCGGAGCGGACCAGACAGATCTCATCGATACCATGCTTCATGTAATATTTCACGATCGATGTATCCACGATACTGAACAGCTTGCGTCCCTTCTGATGAGAAGCAGCATTGCTCAGGAACGTGGTGTTCTGCATCTGCTCTTCGTCCATGACACGCTTTCCATCCAGGTTTACCAGAAGGTTCGGCTGCAGCAGGACGTTCGGAACGCTTTGGGGCATCTCATCCAGTCCTACGATGCTGGCGGCCTGCTCGATCCTCACCGGCATCTTGTCTACTCCTGCTTCCCACGCCATCTTAATGCCGTCGCCCACATTGCCGGGGATGGCAAAGTTAAACATATCCTCGCCGAAGGTGTATCCGGTCTGTTCTTTGATGAACTCCGGATTGTCTCCGCCGCCGCCGGTGCAGATGATGGCAGCCTTGCAGGCGATCTCCAGTTCTTTTCCTTCTTTATCCACCGCCAGAACGCCGCAGACTTTTCCTTCTTCATCTTTCAGGATCTTCTTTCCTGCTGTTTCCATCAGGAACTGAACGCCCAGTTCCTGGGCTCTTGCATAAAGGGCCAGGTTCATCTTGGAAGCAGACCTGGGGCCGATGCCATCGCCTTTTTTCACGATATGCCAGGTGGCTTCGGATTTGGTAAAGTACCGATAGGCGCCTTCGAATTCCACGCCCATATCCTCCAGCCACTCAATGGTCTGTGCGGACTGTTCAAAGTAGCGCTTCACCAGACGGCCGTCGATATTGTAATGGGTATACTCCATGATCATCCTGTATGCCTTCTCGATGGTCAGGTCGATCATCTGCCGTTTCTGGATGTGGGATTCGATGGCCAGAGGTCCCATGCCCATATTGGCGGCACCGCCTACTACATTATTTTTTTCGATCAGGATAACATCTGCGCCTTCCTCTGCTGCCTGCACTGCTGCTGACAATCCGGACGGGCCTCCTGCGATCACAACGATCTGAGCTTCATAATCTGCCATAATAGTTTTCCCTCTTTCTACATTATTCTCAAATGTTTATAACGATACCTCTGTCAGGCATTGATCAACTCGTCAAAGTTCTTGATCCGCTTCATCTGCTCATCAAGAAACTCTTTGTTGGCCATGATCTTCGGTCCGCAGATGGCGCCGAATCCCTGGATCTCCGTCGTATGCTCCCGAAGGCCTGCGAAGGTTCCCCGGGCACGAGCCTTTTGTGCTTCTGAAAATTCCACACGCAGTTTGTCTCCGTCGATGGAAATGGTTCCGTGAATACCGCAGATCGGGCAGGTCACAGTGGTGGTCCCGTCGACCATCAGCAGGTTCTGGTGGCATACAGGGCAGGTTCCCTGACCCTTCGGATTGTAATATTCCACATCCTTCGGATCCATCTCCAGTGCCTGAGCCGTCCTTTTTCCGATCTCATGCATTGTGTCGATGAGATCCTGGTCCAGATAAGGATTTCCCACGGTTCCCATGCTGTTGGCATTGTAGTTGGACACGACCTGCATCATGACCGGGAAGCCGAGCAGATGAAGTCCTGCCGTTCCCATAGAGGTCCAGTCCTCTGTCGTAGCACCGCCTACGGAAATATAGGAAACGGTCCTTCTCTTAAATCTCTCCAGCGGGAACGCATCCGGATCACCGGGCATCTCGCCGGTCCTTCTCTTGTCCAGTACCCAGTTAATGGCGGAAACATCATGACGGCAGCCAAAGCGGTCTACAAAGTTCTTGTACTGTCCTACCGGCTGCAGTACGTAAACCGGAGCTGCTACGATAAGGGCATCTGCTTCCCGGACCTGGTTTTCCACCATCTGGAAGTCATCCTTAATGATGCAGTCATTATCTTTGCCGTGTTCCAGAGCGCCTGAACATGCACCGCATCCGATACAGCGGTCGATATGCAGTCTCTGGGTATTGATAAAAGTTATTTCCGCATCCGGAAACGCTTCTTTGGCTCCGTAAAGAGCCTCCTTGCATAAAATATCGCAATTGGCGTTTTTCTTACCAAAAGAAAGGCCTAATATTTTCATGATCCATGTCCTCCTGAACTGTTTCTGTTATGATTTCTTCCTATATCTTTCGACAATATCATCATATAAAAATTCTGTATGGAAATCCCATACAGAATTATCATATGTTTTGACTTATGTTAACTTCTTCGGCAGCCCGCGAAAAGAATATGTCATTCAAAATGATGTTATTTTGACCTGCCTTCTGTTAATACTCATAATGGATCCGGATCAGCATGATCTCATTCGGTTCCATGGTTTCCTGCACCTCAAGAACCTGGTTTTCCGCTTTTATATTCCGGATATTGATGCTTGGTTCACAGACTTTCTTCAAATGGTCGATATCGTTTCTGGAAAGATCATTTTCATAGTTCATATCGGCCCAGATATCCAGGGCGCTTCCGTATTTATTATTGATCCGGTATGCTTTGATCTTATAATTCCCTTCTTTCACTTCCGTCAGGCGGATCCTCAGTTCTAACTGCTGGGTCTGATCAAAATACTTCCAGATCCCGTCCTTCTGGATCTTTGTTTCCGGCGTCAGATAGTAAAACTCATTAAGTTTCTGCTGATTATGACAGACAATGGCGTAGTTATTGTGTCCGTCTGTCGTAATGATATAATTGCCCTCTATCCCGATCAGCTGACCATACAAACGGTTCATGAAATGAAAGGCGTATGCGGCGGGTTTCAGGATCCCTTCCTTGGAGATCAGGCCGTTTCCGCCAAAGAGCTGATCCCTTGTATCATAGGAACTGTACTGCCGGTCACTCCCGGCGCCATAGGCCATATGTTCTGCCAATCCATAAATATCCAGCAGATTGCGGATGATATAAGCTCCTTTATAGCAGCTGTCATTGATGCTGTTTCGCACGCTGGGGGTCATGTTCCATTCACAGATACATACGGGCAGCTCGTCCAGCCCCGCCTTACGGAGCCGTTCTTTTTCCCGCTTTAAAAGGCGCAGGAAGATCCCGTCATCCGTGGATCTTCTGGCCGTGGTATCCAATCCTCCCACACCTCTTTCGTAGCCATAAAACATGATGGAAATAAAATCAGGAACCGGGGCGAGGTCCTTCCAGTGTTTATAGAGCTCGATCCGGGCGTCTCCGCCATAATCCATCCGGACGCCGTATCCTCCAATCCCGATCTTTTCATTGTATGTTTTGACTATTTCATACGTGATGCGGAACTTCTCCAGATAGACATCCCAGGCCTGCCGGTCATCCCTGCGATCCTCTTCAAACCACAGCTCCATGAGCCATCCGTCCATAGTACTGGGGCCATATCGGGCAGCTAAATGCCGCATGACTGCAGTCATCAGCTTCTGCCACTGCTCATTGGTATAATTTTCCCCGGGCTCCTGCATGTTTTCCTTCGCTCCTACCTCGTGCAGGATCATCCTTCTGGGTTTCGGTCCCAGCTCCAGCAGGGGCTTCATATCCTGCTCCAGGATGAAATCCAGCACGGCGTCGATCCTGCTGAAGTCATACTGCTCCTGTTCCGGGCGGATATACATTTCCGGTGAAAAGATTCCCCAGAACCTGACATAACGAAAATCCAGGTATTTGCGAAGGATCATCAGATGCTCCCGGATGGAAGAATCCAGGATATTGACGGCTTCTCCGATATTGATCAGCTCACCCCAATAATTTTTCAGCGGAGTCTGCATCTGAACGTCATAGCTGCACTCCAGCGTTTTTATCTTCGAAGAAGTCTCATCGCCTTCCATATCCCGGACATTTTCCAGAACGATCTGCTCGATCTGGCTGTTCAGTTCTTCCTGATCCGATCCGGTGTCCGGTATCCTGTCTGCCGTTTCTGCCCTTTTCCGGAACTCTGTAGGCGTTACATCATATACTTTTTTAAAGGCTTTATTAAAGATCGCGGCAGAAGTGAACCCGCAGTCATAGGCCACCCGGGTAACGGAAATATTGGTGTACAGAAGTTCATCCGCCGCATGTACCAGCCGGACATTGGTCAGATAACTGGCAAAGTTCATGCCGTAATTCTTTTTGAAAAAACGGGAAAGGTATCCGATGGATAAAAACAGTTTTTCCGAAAGATCCTTGATACTGATGGCCTGATCATAATTGGTGTTGATGTAATTGTTGATCTTGAACAGCCGTTCCTCAAAACGGTCTCCTTCCTCATTCCACTGCACGTCCGCCGCCTTCACCATAAACTGGAAGGTCAGCTGCTGCAAGATACCGTAGCAGTCGGACAGAAACGCAAAACTGTCTTCATAGTTCTCCAGCTGGACATGATGCAGGATCAGCTTCTTCAGCAGGGCTCTTAATTCTTCGTATTTTTCATGATCCGGCCCTGTTGAATCGCACCAGAACAGGACGTCCTGCTCCTGGCAGGCATTCTTCACCATCGCATAATCGATGAGAAGGTGCATCATCAGGGGTTTTTCCGCATAGGAAACACTCCTTCGTCGATCCGGATTGATCAGAAGGATGTCATCCTTATTCATGTGGGTATGTTTTTGTTCTACCTGGATATCTACCGTTCCTTCCAGCAGATACAGAAGCTCCAGTTCCGAGTGGGCGGCAAAACTGGTCAGTTCCTCCTGATTGCTGAATCTGAGCCGGAATGATTCTTTC
>JAFWOB010000182.1 GCA_017510065.1 Parasporobacterium sp. | reverse complement strand
ATTAGAACAGGTTGTAATCCTGTTTTGTGGCCAAAAATTCTAATAAAGGCGGTCGGTGACGCGGCGCGCCACCCGCCAAAATTAGAAAGTTCTAATCGCGTTCTAATTTTGGGGTGGAATTTGACGGATTTCGAGGGATTTCGAGAGGGCTTCGCGGAATTTTCAATCGGCTGCATTCCTTAGAAATCAAGCCTTCCGGGACGCCGACAGACTTCGGCGGAACTTCGCGATATACCGCCTTTTTGGTCTCTTAACCGGTAGGTTGTGGGTTCGACTCCCACCGGGAGTACTCTGGCCCCTTCGACTAAAAGGTCAGGTCACCGTCCTTTCAAGGCGGTAATGCTCGGTTCAAGTCCGGCAGGGGCTATTATCTGTCCGTAAAGTCAGATGGCTGATATGGTCTGCAAAACCGTATGGCCGGGTTCGATACCCGGTGCGGACTTTTAAACTGGACGGGAAGCTAACTTGGTAGAAGCGGCGGACTGAAAATCCGCAGGAGTTGGTTCGAAACCAACCCCGTCCACTGGGCTCTTGGTGTAAAAGAAGCACGACAGCCTTTGAAGCTGCAGGAGCGGGAGCGTTACCCGTAGAGCTTGCTACAGGAGTATAGTTTTAGAGTAAAATATCGGTCTCCAAAACCGAAGTCGGAGGTTCGAATCCTTCTGCTCCTGCTTACAGCCCGTTAGCGTAACTGGCAAACGCAGATCCCTCTGAAGGATAAGAATCCTGGTTCGAATCCAGGGCGGGCTGCTTTTTTATGAACTGATACTCACTATCTGTTTTAATAATTCGGATATTATCTTTTTTTACTACTAAGTTCTTCGGTTTTATAATTTTGAATCCAACCAGATTTTAGCATTCCTTTATCATCTTTCCACATAACTTGAATCCACTTTTTTCGTTTGTCAACGACAATAACCACTGTAGAATTTGAATAATGTGCATAATAATAACTTTCAATTTTTTTATCCCATCGTTCATCGAACGGAATGGTTTTATCATCCTTATATATTGTATATACCGGCAGTACATAATCAACTGCAGCTCTTTGTGTATATTCCAGTTGATCCAAAATATAGATAGCTGCCGCAAAAAACTATACCAAACTTTTCATCAATCTCATTAATTGATGAAACAAAACAGCTTTCTAGATCAGGCAATGCTCCTGGTCCGTTAGGACGGTATTTTTCTTCATAATTATTGTAAATATATTTTACGTACTCACCTGCAGAGGATTCACATATCTTTCACAGCAGGTTCATAAATCCTTCACCGGCATCCTGTAACATACAGGCAGTTGCAGGAGCAAAGCAGAAAGCAAAAAGAATTTTTCATAATCCGGGTGCCGCGAAAGCACCCGCCTCCCCTTTTAAGTTATACGTTTAACACAAACCAAAAAACAGCATCCTGACCAGAGGGTGCTGTTTTGCTGTAATCTGCCATGCTTTATCTTTTTCTCGGTTTTCTTGTTTCGATTGCTTCATGTGCGGCCCTCAGGTGCTCGGATATATGCAGTTCACTCTTAAACGGGAACAGGAAGTGCACTTTTTCCCTGGCCTCATCCTGCCTGTGGCGGATCTGCGCTTTTAATGTTTCATACCTTACAACCACATCATTCTCTATGGCAAACTGCCTGAGTTTTACTACCAGCTGTGAAGAATATGCCACATCGATCAAGAAAATGCCAAAGAACATCCCGATCACGAACGAAAACGCCAGGTTTTCAGACAGCCATTCTATTGCATCCAGAATATACGGATGCACCAGGAAATAGTACCCTGCTGAACAGGCTGCCCAGATTAGGGAAAACTTCGGGCAGATGAGCCCCATGATATTTCTCCATTCATGGGAATAATCCCAGAAACGCAAGTGGGATACCTTTAATACCAGCAGTCCCGCCAGGAACTCCAGAGCGGTCATTGCCACTGCCATCATCAGTATGACAAGCACTGCTCCCCATGAAGATCCGGCAGAAAGCCTTGCATCAATGCTCGCCAAAAGGTACATAGTACACAGTCCGAATCCATATAATGGCACATAAGGACCAACACAGAATCCCGGGTTGATCCACTTGCGTTCCGGGTTCTTACTAGAGATAAATCTGCGGAACAACAGCTCTATCACCCACCCCAGGACGGCTCCGATAAAAAACAGATAGGTAAGTTTTAGGAACAGCGACATAATTCTACATCAAAATCTTTCCGCTTCCCCATGCGTCTCCAACTTTCTCTCCGATAACATGGTAAGCATTGATGATTTATAATATCTTATATGTTTCTTCAATGGGGCAAGATGCATTTTGTGTGACACTTCCTAAATAACTACGCTTTTGACTTACGTGAAAAGCCACGAAACGGTATTGTCGTCAATCGCCAAGGGATAAAGGCAAGGTATCACAAGAGGAACCACAGGTTAGAATTAAGTGTCCGGCAGATCGAGTTACGATAATTTATAAATATACTTCACTGTGCTTTCCAACCCCTCTGTTTCCGTCGTGAAGGAACGGTGAGCTTTTGCCAGATCAATGACTTCCGTCCATTGATCTTTGATCCGGTTCAGGTCCCGGTCCAGGAAATCGGTCAGTTTCTGCACTCCTTCCTCCTGGAACTCCGCCAGTCCATCCGCCAATTCCTGCGATCCAGTGGCTAAAGTCTCTACACCGGAAATCAGATCCGGCATACTCTCGTTTAATGTGGCTGCTCCTTCTGCAGCAGAGGTTACTCCGCCGGTGTACTCTGCCAGTCCGTCATAGAATGTTCGGAATGCCGCCAGTTGCTCCTTCAGATCTGTGATCTGAACTTTCCCATCCGACGCCTGCTGCACCGCTGCCGCAATCTGGCTCTGCACTTCCTCGGAATTGTAGTTTTCTTCAATGATAGCGTCTTTCTGCTCTTCCACATGTTGATCAATCATGGCCAACACTTCCTTGGTCTGCATCTGGACTTCTGTATTGGAGGAAATGGCGGTCTGTACTTCTTCTGTTCCCATTTGCTCCTGCACATTGGCATCCAGCAATGCTTGAACTTCTTCTGTTTCCATCTGTGCATCCAATGCAGTCTGCAGAGTATTTTGCTGTTCTTCTCCAATGAGTCCTGCTGCTGCGGCTTGCTCATAGCTGTCTGCATCCAGTCCCTGGGACGCCAGTACCTGTGTCCAGACCTGTTCCTGGACTGCTGCCATCACTTTGGCCGTCACTTCCTCCTGCACGGCAGCGGTCACCTGTTTGCCCACTTCTTCCTGAACTGCCTGGGTTACCGCTGCTTCCACTTCTGCCTCGCGAGCATTGACAGCGGCTTCTACCTGGCTCATGGCAGTCTGCCGCGCCAGTTCTTCTGCGCCATCCAGGTATTCCAGCAAATCATCCAGGGTCGATTCATAATTCTCGATAGTCAGATCTTCCATTTCCAGACCGGCGGCTTCGATCTGGGCCTGGGCAACCGAAAGCAGGGTTTCAAAGACCTGTTCTGCTCCCTGATTCAGATCTTCGCTGTGGGAGTCCAGGGTTGCAAGACCATCGGAGAGCTGGCTGATACCATCAGAAAGATCCTCACATCCATCCTGCAGATCCTTAAGGCCATCGGATAACTCCGAAGATCCGTTCGCAAGCTGTGTTACCGCATCGGTCAAAGTATCCAAATCTTCCTTAAAATCCGCATCCTCCAGCCAATCATCTAACGTCGATGAATTCATCTCCCGGAACAGAGCATTACTTACCACCACATACATATCCGCCGGCTCATAATCTTCTACATCGGCAGAAATCTCCACATAGTCCGGGATGTCCAGGTCTTCCATCCGTTCCATAACCTTTTGTCCCAAAGACTCCTGATCGATATCTGTATCTGCATATGTATCTGTCTCGGAGACTGTCCCCACGCCAGTCCCTGGCTCTTCCGAAGCAGCATCTGCAGGCTCCGTCAGATCCACCTGCAGATCCTCCAGCAGCCCCGGAAAGGCGTACCCAACAATAAGATTCTTATCTCCGTATGAAATCAGCCGGCCATTGGTCACCTCCACCTGCCCTGCGGTATCCTCATCCAGAATGGTACCCGCCAGCACCAACAGCGGCGAATACAGGGTTTTTCCATCCTCGGTTTGGGTCTTCCGTGTATTGGTAAAATGATACCGCAGCACCAGATGTCCGCTGACACCCTCCAGCTCTGTCACATCCACCGTCTTTCCATCCAGCGTACAAGTGACAGAAATCTTCACCGGCAGATCCAGTGTGTTTTCGGAGATTCCCTGCCAGTAGTCTTCTCCTTTGACATTTTGCACCTCTGCAAGGTCCGACATATACGCATCCGCCTCTTCTGCGGTCACATTGGCAAACCGGTCACTGACAATGATCTTGTCCACGCTTCCGGCAGCATCTGCCAGGACGTATACGGTTTCCTCTTTGGAAGGGCTTTCATCCAAGGAAGCATAAGCCGGTATAGCTGCTGCACTGCAAAGAAGTGCGACGATTAATAAAATTGCAACGATATGATATTTCTTCATGATCGAACCTCCTGTTTTTCTTTCTTACGGATTCCTGTCATCCCCAGCGTGGTGGCGCAGATGACCCGGTCAAACAGCAGCAGCATGGCCGGCAGGATCAGCAGAACCATCAAAACACTGATCAATGCGCCTCTTGCCATGAGCATACACATGGAACTGACGATATCGATATTGGAATACACGGCCACGCCGAAGGTGGCGGCGAAAAGTCCCAATCCGCTGATGATTACTGACCGGGCCGATGCCCGAAGGGCTGTCATCACCGCCTCTTTTTTATACATCCCGCTGATCCGGTTTTCTTTATATTTGGTAGTCATCAAAATGGCATAATCCACAGTGGCCCCAAGTTGGATCGTACTGATGCAGATCGGTGCGATAAACGGCAGCGACTGTCCCAGATAATGGGGAAGCCCCAGGTTGATAAAGATAGCCAGCTCGATCACCGCAATCAAAATCACCGGGAGAGTCAGGCTGCGTTCCACCAATAGGATGATCCCGAAGATTGCCAGGATGGAGATCCAAGTTACCACCTGGAAATCGTGATCCGTGGTTTCGATCATATCTTTCATGCAGGAGGCTTCTCCAATCAGCATGCCGGATGGATCATACTGCTTTAAAATCCGGTTCAGTTCATCAATCTGTCCGCTGACCTCATCGCTGGCCGCATGATATTCCGAATTGATCAGCAGCAATTCCCATTTCCCGGATTTCACCAGTTCTGTTATGGACTGCGGCAGGATCTCTTCCGGTACCTGGGTGCCGATGAGGCTTTCCAGGCCCAGGACATATTTCACACCATCCACATCCTGCATCTCCGTCAACATCTGATCCATGTTTTTCGATGAAAGATTCGCATCTACCAGCAGCATATGGGTCGATGCAATGTCAAAATCCTCCGACAGTTTGCTGTTCGCGATGACGCACTCCATATCCTGGGGCAGGCAGTCTCCCATGTCGTAATAAACTTCCCGGTTGGTCTGAGCATAGCCGTAATAGGCCGGCGCCACCAGCAGCACGAAAAGAACCAGAAACACCGGGAACGCCTTGCAGACGCCGGAGGCAAATTTGCCCATATCCGGGAGCAGGGATTTGTGGGTGGTTTTCTGCAGTGGCTTGTCCAGCAGCAATATCAGGCCCGGCAGGATGGTCACGCAGCCGATAACGCCCAGCAGAACGCCCTTTGCCATGACGACGCCCAGATCCCTTCCTATGGTGAAGGACATAAAACACAGGGCGATGAATCCGGCAATGGTGGTAATGGAACTGCCCAGAACCGATGTGAAGGTGCTGTGAATCGCCAGAGCCATGGCTTCTTTGTGATCGGCGGTTTTCATCCGTTCCTGATTGTAGCTGTGCCAGAGGAAGATGGAATAATCCATGGTCACCGCCAGCTGCAATACCGCCGCCATCGCCTTGGTGATATAGGAAATCTCTCCCAGAAAATAATTGCTGCCCAGATTGATGACGATGCAGATGCCGATGCTGATCAAAAACAAGATGGGAATCAGCCAGCTGTCCATAAACAGCATCATGATCAGCAGTGCGCAAGCTACTGCCAGGCTTACATAGATCGGCTCTTCCTGTTCACACAGATCCTTCAGATCGGTCACCACCGCGGACATGCCGGAAATAAAACACTGTCTGCCGGTAATTTCCCGAATCTGCTGGATGGCTTCCATGGTGACATCCTCCGAAGTGGAAGAGTCAAAAAACACTGCCATCAACGTGGAATGATCCGTATTGAATGCTTCAAAGACCGCATCCGGTAAGAGTTCCATCGGTACCTGAGGATCCAGAACCGAATCATACCAGATGACACTGTCCACATGAGGTACTTCCTCGATCTTTGCCTTCAAGTCTGCCGCATCCTTTACGGACAGATCCTCCGCAATTACGAAGGAAAAGGCCCCCTTTCCAAATTCGTCCAATAAAATATCCTGTCCGATGACGGTTTCCATATCTTCCGGCAAATAGGTCAGCATGTCATAATTGACCCTGGTGTTGATCATGCCCAGCACGGAAGCCGCCAGCAGAACCAACCCGATGATCAAAATCACGATCCGGTATTTTACAATTGCCCTTGCAGCACGCATATTCATCCTTCCTTTCCTTCCGTCCCGGTAACGATTCCTCGTTTGTATGAACAGAACCCTCGGATCGTTACCAGTTTTCATCCGGTTTGTGGCGAAAAGTATAGTGCTGATTTCCAGGCAAAAAAATGGGCATTCCATTTCGGATGCCCAAAATTCATACATTGAACCATAACTGTCTGATTTAAAATTATAATAGATAATGAAACGGCCGATCGAGAAGACGCAGAAATGCAAACAGACAGTTTTTTCGAATCGGTAAGGACAGAGCCTCATGCTCTTCCACATCTGTATGCACAGAATGGGGATACGTTCTGCTGCTCTTTTCGATTTCTTCCGCAATTTCTTCCAATTGTTTCACAAGCTCCAGGCTCTCAATGAGCAGCATAAGCTCTGTATCCAGATAGGCGCTGCGCATATCCACATTAAAAGATCCGCTGATGCAGATCCTTCTGTCAATCAGAATGGTTTTTGTGTGCAGGGAATGCCTGCCGCTGTATTCGGATACTGTGACCCCTGTCTGCAGAATTTTCCGTTTCTGATTCAGATAATCCGAGCATCCGAAATAATTTGCTCCATTACTGACGGCATTTGTCAATACCCGGATGCGGACGCCCTTCGCTGTCAAATTTCGAAGATCCTGATACATGTTTTTACTGCAGATCAAATAAGGCGTCTGGATCCTGACATCCGATCCAGTCTGCATCTGTGCACACAGTGTATTCCACAAAACCGGGGCTTTATTGTGATTTTCCGCTGGATTGGCCAGTAGCGAAATTCGCTCCGCAGGACGGGTGAGTTCCTTCCAATGGCATTCGCCGGAAATCCAATACCGCAATTCCAGATCCTGATATCTTCTGCGCAATTCTTCTGCTGCTCTTTGGATCTTTTTTCCATTTCTTCCGGACAGGAAAAGACGGCAGCAGGGCTGCTGCCAGATCTTTTCAAAATAGGCGCGAAGTTCTTTTAGAGAGGTTCTTCCATCCGGCATCGTTTCATAAACCAGAATATCCCGGTCAATGTTCTGCCTGGTTTGATAGTTCCCCAGAAACAGATCATTGGCGTTGCGGCCTCCAAGTATGTACAGATGATCGTCCGCAATGATGTATTTATCATGCATCCGGTAATTCATTCTCCAGAAGCAGACCAGCCGGACCTGATTATAGATTTTGATCTCGACGTTCGGATGACTGGCCAGCGCACGAAAATATACATTCCATTTCATTTGAGTGCCGTTCATCAGGCCGTCCACCAGTAGAGATACTTTTACGCCCCGATCCGCTGCATACAGAAGACTTGCCAGCAGATCCTTTCCGCTGTTGTCCGTCCGAAAATCGTGGTTGCTCATTACCAGTGTATGTTCCGCCGCTGTAATCACCCGCAGCCACCAGATCAGTGCTTCCTGATTGGTTTCCAGACAGCGCACCCGCTCACCGGCCTGTCTGGTGGAATCGCTGATCTGCTGTGTGTCCTGCGCTTTCCGGTACCGGCTTTTCCCAATCACCGGCGGAATCGCCACACACAATGCAAGATACAGAAGTATAAGAAAAATCAGGATCAGAATTATCATCATGATCTCGTTCTGGGACTGTCCGCATACTCCAGTTCCCCATCCCGGGCATACATATAGGTGCCCGGCAAATGTCTGGTCTCCTTGGGATCATTCCACAATTCCCGTGCTTTTTCCGCCCAGGCCTGTGCTGCTGCTTCTGTCTTGGCGGTCAGTTCTTCCGCACTTTCCGGTGCCAGAAAATCGGTAGAATGCGCCCCTGAATCCTTCACCATTTCCCGGAGCATTTCCGGATTATCCAGCATCGGACAAGGTCTGAGCATATTATGGTTAAAAGGTTGCTTATTATGATACTCCATAAACAGCGGACTTTGCAATGCCTCCAGCAGACTGCAGTCTTTGATATTCACATTGCTGTAATGGATAAAGGCGCAGGGCTCCACATCGCCATTTGCATTGATATGCAGGTAATGGCGGCCTCCGGCTATGCAGCCGTAAACATATTCCCCATCATTCCAGAAATCCAGAAGGAAGCAGGGCTTGCTCTCCCGCCATTCCCGGATCTTATGATACATATAGGCCCGTTGCTGTGCATCCACCATTAATTCCGTAACGGCATCTTTTCCAACCGGAATATAGGTGAAATACCATCCGAACAGCGCTCCCTTCTCGATCATCAGATCCACAAATGCATCGGAACCGATGGTTCCCAGATTTTTACTGGTATAACAGGCAGAAAATCCAAAGATGACACCCCGTTCCCGCAGCAGATCCATGGCATGGATAACCGATTTGTAGGTTCCTTCTCCTCTGCGAAAATCCGTATCCGCTTCGCTTCCTTCAATGGAAAAAGCAAGTCCGAAATTGCCGACCCTTTTCAGCTCATCTGCAAATTCTTCATCCACCAATGTCCCATTTGTGAATGCCAGAAACGCACAGTCCGGATGATTCTCCGCCAGACGGATCAGATCCTTTTTGCGCATAGTCGGCTCCCCGCCGGAATAGATATAGGTATAAGTACCAAGTTCCGTCCCTTCCTGTATGATCCGATCCAGAGTCTCATACGTCAGGAACGTATTCTTTCCGTATTCCGCTGCCCAGCATCCGGTACAATGCAGATTGCAGGCTGCGGTGGGATCCATCAGAATTGCCCAGGGGATATTGCATCCGTATTTGTCAATATTTTCCATTCGTTCTCCGGCACTGGCAATGGCAGAGTGGAAACCCAGAGACATGACCATTTTTTCCAGGACTTCCGGATCTACATTTCGGGTCAGGTTATGCAGCAGAATATTCCAGTTATCCTCCGGGTCACTCAGGCACCTGCGCAGATTACGGTATGCGTTTTTATTGATCCCTTTGCGGTCAAACCGTTCTACCAGATCGATCATTTTCGGGATGTTCTTATCCGGATCTTTGATTGCTGCACGAAGCGCCTGCCGGACTACATTTCTGGTCACTACATTATCTTTCATGATTCTGCCACCTTATTCCTTTCTCCCTCAATTCATTCGTTTTTTCTTCATAACACTCTTATAGGAGGGTCTGATTATTTTTTCACCACAAACTAATTCTTCAATCCGATGTGCACTCCAGCCTACAATCCTGGCAATTGCAAAGATCGCCGTATACATTTCTTTTGGAATCTCCAGCATGTCATAAACAAATCCGCTGTAAAAATCCACGTTCGGACTGACTCCTTTGAAGATATGGCGTTTCCGGGCGATAACCTCCGGAGCGATCCTTTCTACCTGCTGATAAAGCAGGAGATCCTGCTCCCGATGCTTTTCTGCCGCTAGCCAGTCCACATACTTTTTGAAGATTTTTTCTCTGGGATCCGAAAGGGAATAAACAGCATGTCCCATTCCATAAATCAATCCTTTCTGATCAAAAGCTCTGCCATCTACAATCTTCTCCAGATAAGATCTGATTTCTTCCTCGTCCTGATAATCCGAAATATGCTGTCTTATATCTCCCATCATATCCATCACCTTAATATTTGCCCCTCCATGTTTGGGGCCTTTCAGGGATGACATGGCAGCAGCCATGGTCGAATAGGTATCCGCCCCGGAAGATGTTACAACCCTCGTTGTAAATGAAGAATTGTTTCCTCCGCCATGCTCCATATGAAGAATCAACGCCGTATCCAACACTTTCGCCTCTGTCGCAGTATAGTTCTGATCCGGCCGCATCATTACCAGAATGTTTTCCGCTGTGGAGAGACTCTGTTCCGGAAAATGGATATACATACTTGAGCCTTTTTCATAATAGTTGTAAGCGTTGTACCCATAAACAGCCAGCATTGGAAACTCACTGATCAGCTGAATACACTGCCGGATATTATTGGCAAGAGAATTGTTCTTTACCTGCTCATCATAGGACGCTAGGGTAAGAATGCTTTTGGTCATGGAATTCATAATATCCTCAGACGGCGCCTTCATGATTACGTCCCGTGTAAAATTCGTTGGAAGTACACGGTATCCGGCAATTACCTTTCGAAATGCTTCTTCCTGTTCCCTGTTCGGTAATTCTCCTGTCAAAAGCAGATAGGTCAGCTTTTCGAATCCAAACTCTGTCTCTTTCAAACCGTTTATCAAATCTTCTATCCTATAGCCACGGTACCAAAGCTCCCCTTCACAGGGAACTTTTTCACCATTTTTCACCGCAGTCCCGACAACCATGGAAATCGTTGTCAGACCAGTAAGAACCCCGTTTCCATATTCATCCCGAAGTCCCCGGTTGACGCCATATTCGTTATATAGCCTGTTGTCAATGAGATCATTTCCTCTGCAAATAGTTTCAAGATCCCTGATATATTCTTCCGTTCCCTGATTAAGCATTCTTCAATATCTCCATAAATTCTTCACCTGTAATAGTTTCCTTTTTATACAGATGCTGCGCCAGTTCATCCAGCTTTTCCCGGTTCTCTTTCAGGATAGCGATGGCTTTTTCATGTTGTTTTTTCACTATTGCAATCACCTGAGAATCAATCTTTGTCTGGGTTTCTTCCGAACAATCCAAAGAAACATCGCCGCCCAGATATTGGTTCCGGACGTTTTCCATGGCGACCATGTCAAAATCCTCGCTCATCCCATATCTGGCGATCATGCCTCTGGCCAGCTTCGTTGCCTTCTCAATGTCATTGGACGCGCCGGTAGAAATCTCATGAAATACAAGTTCTTCTGCTGCCCGGCCACCCGTCAATGTGGCAATTTGATTTTCCAGTTCTGTTTTGGTCATCAGATAATGGTTATCCTGTTCCACTTGCATGGTATAACCCAGAGCACCGGAAGTTCTTGGAATAATCGTGATCTTCTGCACAGGAGACGTGGCTGTCTGTTTTGCAGCCACCAGAGCATGACCGATTTCATGGTATGCCACGGTCCATTTTTCTTGATCTGTTAATATGGCATTCTTTTTCTGATAACCGGCAATCACAACTTCAATACTCTCTTCCAGATCTTTCTGAGTTGCATATGCCCTTCCTTCTCTAACTGCCTTCAACGCAGCTTCATTGACGATATTGGCCAGTTCTGCCCCGGATGCTCCGGACGCCATACGTGCAACCTGGGGAAAGTCTACATTATCTGCCAACCGAACCTTTTTCGCATGCACTTTCAGGATTTCTTCGCGACCTTTCAGATCTGGTAATTCCACCGGTACCCGGCGGTCAAATCTTCCCGGCCTTGTAAGTGCCGGGTCCAGAGCTTCCGGACGGTTCGTCGCAGCCAGAATGATCACTCCGGTATTGCCTTCAAATCCATCCATTTCCGTCAGCAGCTGGTTGAGTGTCTGCTCCCGTTCATCATTTCCTGCAATATTTCCTTCCCGCTTCTTTCCGATGGCATCTATTTCATCAATGAAAACAATACAAGGAGCCTTTTCCTTCGCCTGTTTAAATAAATCCCGGACCTTCGAAGCGCCCATTCCAACAAACATTTCCACAAATTCGGAGCCGGACATGGAGAAAAATGGGACATTGGCTTCTCCGGCAACTGCTTTCGCCAGCATGGTTTTTCCAGTTCCGGGCGGGCCCACCAATAGAATGCCTTTTGGCATGGATGCCCCGATCTCCTGATATTTGGAAGGATCATGCAGATAATGGACAATTTCTGAGAGATTTTCTTTGGCTTCATCTTCTCCTGCCACATCTTCAAATTTAATGCCGTCAGAAGATTTCACATAGACCTTCGCGTTGGATTTTCCCATGCCGAACATCAGGGAGTTGGCTCCACCAGCCTTTTCCATCAGCTTTCTGGACAGCAACGTCCCGATCAGATAAAACAGCGCCAACGGCAGAATCCAGTTCAACAGAATCGTCAGGAATGGGGATATTTCATTCTGTATCTGGCTGGTAAATCTGACATTCGCATCGTGCAGTCTGGATACCAGATCTGCGTCATTCATCAATCCTGTCTTATATATCTTCTGCTCCGATTTGTCTGTAAAAAGGATCTGATTTGTCTGGATCTGTACACTGCCGATCTCTCCATTTTCCGTCATTGTCATAAAGGTGCCGTAGTCCACTTCCGGAATTGCCTTTTGCGAGATTGCCGGCAATAGAAGAAAATTAAACGCAAACAGAATGATCAGCAGGATGATATAAAAATAAACCATCTGTTTTCTCGGCTTTTTTATTTCATTCATTCTTTTTTCTCCATTTCCCAACAGCTGCCTTTTGCCTGCTTCCTGCGATCAGAATCTTTCTGAAAATTCCATATCAATGGGATCGGTGAAGTTGCCTGCAGAGGTATTGACAGTTTTTCCCGCCATAAAGATGTTCAGGATGCCTTCGGCCAGAAGACTGATCCCCAAGATGACAGTAACCACCTTTACGCTGGTCCATGGATAAACTGCAAGGACAACCCCCGCCACTCCTGTCAGTATGGCTGTTACCAGAAGCAGCCACCAAAGAGAGATTCCGAACTTTTTCGCATCCATGCAGATGCGGATCTTGAACAACGAATCTGTGATTGCCAGGATCCCGGAAAGGACAAATACCAAGCTTAAGGATTCCTCGGTTTTTGTCATCATCAGGATTCCAAAGATCATACACAAAATCCCCAGCTCCAGATCATACTGGAATGCCAGCCGGAACAGGTCCCTGGAAAAATAACCAATCACCCGGATGATTCCGAATGCGGTTAGGACAGCTCCGAGAATGATTTCTGCCACCGCCGCCGCACTGGCAGGCCACAGGATAAAAAGGACTCCCATAACGCATAATGCTGCGGATAAGATAAAATATCCGATTTTCGCGGTCTTTACGATAACAGTCGTATTCTTTTTCATGTCTTTTTGGTCTCCTTCCCATGTTTCCTGATTTGTTCTTAACACACTCGCAAAGGCAATAAAATAGGCAAAAAACCTCCTGTGTCTGGGTTTTAAACACAGGAGGCCTTTTGCCTGAATTCTTGGGGGATAATTATTTCTGTATGCAGCGGTTGATCATTTCGTCCAGCAATCCCTGATACAGACTGCAGAAACGATCAATCTCTTTTTGTACATCCGGTTCCATATCGCTGTCCAGCCATTCAATCGCCACACCAAAGCAAAAGCATTTGAAGGTTCTCTTCAGTATGCCCCGGTCGAACTCGCTGACCGGCTTGCCTTCCAGAAAATGGCTTTCATACGAAGATACCACATGGTCGCAAACCTTCCACAGGTACCGTTCAAAAATGTCCCGGTTCACGGAATTATAAATATGAAGGATTGCCCTTCGCTTATCCGAAATAAACCTTGCAACAGCATTCAGGGCTCTGCTGTCAGACAGCACAGACGGGTTCTCTTCGATGATCCTGTCTGCCTCTGTCATAACAATATCTTCCACAAGATCCGGCATGTCCTGGTAATGATAGTAGAACGAATTCCTGTTGATGCCGCATTTTTCCACCACCATCTTTACCGTGATCTGATGCAGCGGCTTTTGCTCCAGCAATTGAAGGAATGTTTCCCGGATGACCATTTTTGTGTAAGACTGCATGTAACATCCACCTTTCCTGAAACGACTCTGCTATACTATTTTACTTTTTCAGGAAGCGGATATCCATAGACAAATGGTTTGCAATGTCTGAATTTCCCGAACGCAATCCATTGCATTTCTTAATGACCGCGCATTTCCCTCCCCCCGAGATATTTGCATCTTCTACAGAGAAAGAAATCCATTTTGAGGGACATTTTAAATGCATCCCATTTTAGGGATTTGCTGTGGAAGATGCATCTGAAGTAGAACAGTGACTATTGTCCGGAGTGGCTAATAAAATTTGGGAACCTTCCCTGGTCAGATGTTGCATATACTGTGTATCTCAGTCCTGATACTGATATCGCATCACTGCTTGAAACCTATCTGTTAACTTCTGTACAGATAGAAGCAACCACTGGTGAAATCAATGCCATAAGAGTGCTGTCCTTAAACAGGCATATTTCGTCAACACTGAACAAATTGATAAAACAGCAGAATGGTACTCCGTTTGACCTTTTCGAATACAAAAACACTTTGTCTGATATGGGTAAAAAACTTTTTTCGAAATAAAGTTGCTGAAAGAAGGGCAAATAAAGAAGGCCCAGAAGTCTGTTACGACCTCCGGGCCAAATGGAATCATTATTCAATTAGAAAAAGAACTCGACAAATGGGAATTTAGCGAATTCTGATTGCGTGTAACGCCCGCAGAGCATCCACTGCATGATTTCCCCAGTGACTGTTAAGTCCAAACTTCCATTCAAATACAGCGTTTCCTGTTCTCCCTGCTTCAAACTCTCTCATTCCGTTTTGGAGGTCAGCAGCAATTTCCGATAGATCTTCGGCAAAATCTGCACAGACTGCTTCTTCTTTAGTGAAAGGATCAAATACTTCCCAATAGAACGTCGGTATCTGTTTTTTGAAGGTAACCGTCTTCTTATCCGTCTTATCTGATGTTGCTGAATCGATTGTTTCCGGATCCGATTCGGGGAGGCCAAGAGCAGAAAGATATAGTTTCATTAACAGTTCCAATAACGTCGGAATATCATCGATTGTGTTTTCTTTTGAGGTAACAAAATGGCAATAAGAATCCGCCAGTTCGTAAAACTCCTTGATTTTATCCATTCAGAATACCTCCTCCGATCCCGATTTGTCTATACAGCCCATTTCAACCTTATAGGCGATATCTCAATAACATAGTGTTCTTCGTCCATATCTGTCATGGGGTGTGAGTCTGCAATGCTGATATGAACTCCATAAACATCTTCGCTCTTAAAATCTGCGGCATTCCCAATTACGATGTATTGGACGGCAATATATTCAATATTTCCTTCGTATGGTTCAAGAGGCATTGTTTCGAATGGTTTCTCAATGTCGACTCCCATTCCTGCCAGATGATCTGATAATTCCGGATATGCTGCTTTGACCTCTTTATAATAGTTTCTGCAGTAATCACAGGTGCACAGACTGTCTTTGTTAAGCTCCCTGTAGTAGTTCTCTGTTTTGAACTTATTCATAGTGTTATCCCCATAAACTACGAATTTGTTGATATCAAAGCGTCAGTATTTCACTCACGATTTCACAAACGTTCTTATTGACTGTATCCACTTTTATGGTGTCAAGTATTT
>JAFWOB010000031.1 GCA_017510065.1 Parasporobacterium sp. | reverse complement strand
GTGAACTACCCGGTAATTGAATTACCAGGGCATCGGATATACGGCTGACGCCGTATGATTCCGGGTGCGTCCATGACACCACTACTGCTGACTTTTCAGCCTATACAGCTACTTTTACTACAGATACATGATCCAGCCCGGATATGGGTATATCCATCTCTTTGCCGGATGCGGCCTGGTATTTTCTCAGTATGTTATACGCGCCTACTGCATCTGCATTCCATATCCGGGCACCGTCTTTATACAATCCACGATGTCTGCGGTTCCCTTTCCCGGCATACTCCGCACTCACATCCGGGCTCAGCGGTGAGCATTGACTGCTGTATGATTCCTCCTGCCTGACCAGACAGATTCCCTCCCCGGCCAGCTTGTATTCCAGCATCCCATAGAGTTTTTGATAGGGCAGACTGTGCAGCTTCTGATTTGTCTGCTTCCCAAGATCAGCTCCCTTCCTGATCCCGCTGATATCTCCGATCACTACCGTATGGATCCCATGAGCCGATGCATAATCTGTGATCCATCTGGTCACTTTATGCAGGTAGTCTTTCACGGCATTATTTTTCTTTTGGTAAAGTTTCTTCAGATGACCGGATGACAGCGGATATCTCACCTCTTTTCTGATCTGCTGGCCCGCCCATTGGGACTGGACCCTTGCGATCTCCTTGTCATAACCCCGGCAGATGGCCAGATACTGTCTGCCCAGGATAAAACTCGCTCCACTGTTATCGTAACACGTCATCAGATTGTGCAGTCCCGGATCTATGGACAGATATCTCCCGTTTTCACCTTTCGAAACCGTATCCGGCACTTCATAGATCACGATAAGCCTGCATATCCCGTCCTTCTCAGGCGGATACACCTTGATCTGCTTGATCTTATCCATACTCTGAAAAATCCGGTTTTTCAGATAGAGATAGTCGATATGGATGTTATAGGTGTCCGCCATGTACGTTTTCAGCTGTCCCGGAAGTGATAACCGCAATGAAGACTCTCCCTTCCTGTGGACGATCCCGTTCTGAATATAGGTGACGGCGATCCCTTCTTTCTTAAAGTAAGGACAGTGCGGATGAAGGATACCTCCGCTCTTCTTCAACACATAGTAAGACTTCCAGCTTTTATCCAGCTGCTTCAGGACTTCCTGTGCACTCTGGGACGGCAGGGACTTATACCACAGATCTCCTTTATGTGCCGACTTCTGGTAATACCAGTCCGGGTATTTCGTCAGGCCCATTTCCTCATAATGGATCCGCTCATAATTGCAGACATTCCAGAGCTTATACGCTGCATAGCACATATGACCGACAAAATTTGCTTCATCCGGTCCCAGTCGGACCGCCGTATGTTTTGACAGCAGCATGTGCCCTCCTTTCTTTAGTATGATTTGCTCTGGTGTTCGATATATCTCCGGATATTCTCTTCAGAGACCGAGCCGATCGTCTCTACATAATACGAATGGTTCCACAGTTCCCCTTTCCAAAGCTTGCTGCGTATCCCGGGAAACTGTTCAAACAGTTTTCTGCCGGTGATCCCTTTCAGATACTTCACGATCATTGTGACAGACATCTTCGGCGGAGCAGAGACAAAGCAGTGGATATGATCACCATCACCCGCTTCAAAGAGGTGAACGGTAAAACCTTTGTCATCCGCGATCTGCATAACAAGAGCCTTCAGATACTTTTCGATCTCCGGTGAGAGTATCTTGCGCCGGTACTTGACAGACCATACCACATGGTAATTGATATTGTACACACAAGTGCGTGCATGGATCAGGTTTTCTTTCATACATATAGTATACCATGAAAGGCGAAGATATCCAAGTGCTTTTCGAACATATGTTTCGTTTCTTGTTTTCTGGCGCTTTCATCTCGGCAATTGAATAACCGAGGATTCCCGCTTATCTTCCTAAATAACAAATCAGAGTAATTGTGTTTCCTGCCCTTGCTTTTGCCCTTATGAGCTGCCCGGACGATGTTAGAATGGTGCAGCATTTCATAAAGGGATCCGGTGTGAGCAGCTTGCGGAGAATCCGTTGTTTGGGGCGGCTTCAGAGAATTTCAATAAAGCCCTGTAATCAGCGGCAAACGCCTATGATTTCTGGATTTCAAATTCAAGTTGTCAAGAGAAATCCGGCCGTCTGTCCGGCTTTCATCCGATGTAAACGAACTGCCGCACTATTCACTTAGTGCGACAGCCCCTTGACGCCTATGGCAAAACCATTTATCAAATGAGATTCTCCACAGCGAAATAATTCTTCATTTCATCGTAAGACATGCCAAAAATCGATATCATTTGCGAAGCATAGAACTTCTGACCCGTCTTGTCCGCCAGCTCTTTAAGCACATCAAGCTGTTCAATCCAGGGTGCCTCCGGATCGTAGGCCACTCCGGCCGCTTCAGCTTTACTCTGTAATTCCTGAGTATATGCAGCATGTCCTTCTTCAAACTCCTGTTTAAAATCGGTTAATTGCTGATCCGTCAGGGCATGATCCTTCTCTTCATGGGATGCATCGAAAAGAGCCTGCAGGTTCTCTGCTGTTAAGTCCATATAATCCATGTTTTTAACCTGTTCTTTGGGACCGCCGATGATTCCCTGCCTGGCGGCTTCAACATTCATCAAGACCATAAAAACGCCGCCAAGACTGCCATTATACCATTTGTCTCCAT
>JAFWOB010000181.1 GCA_017510065.1 Parasporobacterium sp. | reverse complement strand
GGATCTCAGTATCGTAAACCTTGATCTTTCCGCCATAGGCATTCCGGATCAGCTCGCTGATCTCTTTTGCATCGTTTGTCCTGGCGTCCACCATGGTCAGAAGGATCCCCTCTATCTTCAGTTTGGGATTGATCTGCCGCCGGACTTTATTCACTGTCTGTAACAGCTGCTCCAATCCCTTTGCCGGAAGATAGGAAGTCTGGACCGGAATCAACAGTGTATCTGCTGCAGCCATGGCGTTGATGGTCAGCATTCCCAGACTGGGAGAACAATCCAGCAGAACAAAGTCATAGTCCCGCTTTACGCTCTCCAGATATTCCTTCAGCACCGTCTCCCGGCTGATCGTATTGACCAGGGAAACCTCCATGCCGGAGAGTTCAATGCTCGAAGGCATCAGATCCATACCCTCTTTGTGATGGAGGATCCCTTCTCCGGGCTTGATTTCTTTTTCATCGACCACTTTTTTCATCATGTCCGCGATCGTCACAGGCAGCTCCTCCGGTTTGGGATACCCCAGGCTGATGCTGAGCGAGGCCTGCGGGTCAAAATCCACCAGCAGCACCTTCTTCCCATTCATCACAAGCCCTGCGCCAAGGTTCTCACAGGTGGTGGTCTTGCCTGTGCCCCCTTTCTGATTGACGCAGGCGATCACGGTTGCTTTTGTGCTCATTAAATGGTTTCACCTCCCTTCCCGGAGAACAGGACGTCCTTCACCAGTTCCTGCTTGTCCCTGCTGACGGCCCGTCTTCGGTCGCTGCCGCCGACCTGCACCGGCGTACACATTTCCAGTACCCGGCTGTAGATTCGGGCGTCGGCAACATTGTCCGGATTGCGTATCTCACCAATCGTCAGGTTGGTCGTGATGATCAGGGGGAGATTGGCTTTGTAACGCTCGTCGATCACGGCATAGACCTGTTCCTTCGCATATTCCGTACTCCGCTCAATCCCCAGGTCATCAATGATCAGCAGTGAATAGTGATTGAAGGAAGCAATGTACTGATAGCGTTCCTCGGAATACATGGCTCCCATCTGATTCAGGATTTTGGAGAAGTTGGTCATCAGCACCGGTATGGCCTGCTCCAGCAATGCATTTGCGATGCAGGCAGCTGCAAAGGATTTGCCGGTTCCGACATCTCCCCAAAGTAAAAGGCCAAGGTTTTCGGCCCTGACCTTTCTCCAGTTCTCCACATAGTTTTTTGCCCAACGGATCGTGTCCGTCTCCTCTGCCACATCGAACCGCCAGTCCAAAAGATGGCGTTCCTGAATGCCGGTGGATTTCAGACGCCGGATTGTATTCATCCGTTCTCTGGCTTCATCCTCTTCCTTCTGCCGGCGCATCTCCTCCTGCCTGCATTTGCAGGTGCAGGGAAGTGTCCGCATCTTCCCAAGGAATTCCTTCCGGCACTGCACTGGTGTATGACAGTTTCCGCAGTAAAGCAGACCATCCTCCCCCAGGTACTCGCCTTCCTTTGGCTTGGAATCTGTTTCCAGCTTACTTAAAAACCCTTCCAGCAGCTCTTTCATAAGCTCTCTCCGGCAGAAAACTGGTAGTTTCCGTGGTCATAGGTTTTCTTTTCCTGCGGCTTCTGGCCGTCGCGCCTTGCCCAGCTGCGAATCGTGGCCAGATGGTTCTTGTAGATCTTGCCTGTCGAAGCCATGTACTCCGACAAACGCTCAATACGGCTCTGGTAATCATTCGGGAATTCGTTCTTCATTTTTTCCATCTCCTCATCCGAGAGAAGCACG
>JAFWOB010000030.1 GCA_017510065.1 Parasporobacterium sp. | reverse complement strand
TCCGCCTGCAACCGCTACACCTTCTCCTTTGCGCCTTTAGCAGGCCTGGGGCATTTCCTTCACACCTATGTGTGTGACGGCAGCCCGATCCCGACCTTCCAGGGAGAACCGGAACGTGTTGCGATCCCGGACGACATTGACGAGTTCACCGACAAACTGTGGGCAGCACTGGATGCAGACAACAAGATCTCTTTGTATGTCCGTTACACAGACCTTGCAGACGGCAGCACCGAAAGCCGCCTGATCAATAAAAATGCTTGAGTAAACTTTGAAAAATGAGGAGAATACCATGAAAGAATTTGAACTGAAATACGGATGCAACCCCAACCAGAAACCGGCGAAGATCTATATGCACGACGGCAGCGATCTTCCTCTGGAGATCCTGAGCGGAAGACCGGGATATATCAATTTCCTGGATGCCTTCAACTCCTGGCAGCTGGTGAAGGAACTGAAAGCACAGCTGGGCCTTCCGGCCGTGACTTCCTTCAAACACGTCAGCCCCACCTCTGCCGCAGTCGGCATTCCCATGTCCGACAAGCTGAAGAGAGCCTGCTTCGTGGATGATATCGAAGGTCTCGACGATTCACCGGTGGGACTTGCCTATGCAAGAGCCAGAGGCACAGACCGTATGTGCTCCTTCGGTGACTGGGTTGCTCTTTCCGACGTCTGCGACGTGACCACCGCCAAAATGCTGAAGCGGGAAGTTTCCGACGGCGTGATCGCGCCGGGTTACGAGCCGGAAGCGCTGGAGATCTTAAAGACCAAGAGAAAAGGTGGTTACAACATCATCCAGATCGATCCCGATTACATTCCGGATCCGGCGGAGCACAAACAGGTCTTCGGCATCACCTTTGAACAGGGACGGAACAATTTCGAGATCAACAAGGAACTCCTTTCCAATATTGTAACGAAGAACAAAGACCTGCCGGAGAGCGCAGTCCGCGACCTGATCATTTCCCTGATCACCCTGAAATACACCCAGTCCAACTCCGTATGCTTCGCAGTTGACGGACAGGCCATCGGCGTCGGCGCCGGACAGCAGTCCCGTATCCACTGCACACGTCTTGCAGGCAGCAAGGCAGACACCTGGTTCCTGCGTCAGTACGACAAGGTCCTGGATCTTCCGTTCAAGCCGGAACTGGGACGTCCCGACAGAGACAATGTCATCGACGGCTACATCAATAAAAATGAAGAAGATGTCTGCGCAGACGGCAACTGGCAGAAATATTTCACCCGCCAGCCGGAGCCGCTGACAGCTGAGGAAGCAAGAGCGTACCTGGATACTGTTGACGGCGTTGCCCTGGGTTCCGACGCATTCTTCCCCTTCAGCGACAACATCGAGCGTGCAAAGAAGAGCGGCGTGAAATACATCGCAGAGCCGGGCGGCTCCATCCGCGACGATCTGGTGATCGAATGCGCTGACAAATACGGCATGGCCATGGCATTTACCGGCATGAGACTGTTCCATCATTGATGCATGCTGCATGCAGTGAAACTTTGGTCATAGAATAAAGGGAGATAATATATGAAATTACTGGTAGTAGGCGGAGGCGGCCGCGAACACGCCATTATCCGGAAGCTGAAGGAAAATCCTTCCGTGGAGACGATCTATGCTCTTCCCGGAAACGGAGGCATTGCCAAAGACGCGCAGTGCGTTCCGATCAGCGCGACGGATATCGAAGGCATTACCGCTTTTGCGAAGGAACATGCCATTGATTATGCGGTGGTGGCACCGGACGATCCTCTGGTCCTGGGCTGTGTGGACGAACTGGAAAAAGCGGGCATCCCCTGCTTCGGTCCCGAAGCAAAAGCCGCCATCATCGAAGGCAGTAAAGTCTTTTCCAAGGACCTGATGAAAAAATACGGCATCCCCACGGCTGCCTATGAAACGTTCCGGGATATGGCTCAGGCACTGGCTTATCTGGAGACTGCGCCGATCCCCACCGTCATCAAGGCGGACGGCCTGGCTCTCGGCAAAGGCGTGATCATCGCCCAGACCCTGGACGAAGCGAAAGTGGCAGTCAAAGAAATGATGCAGGACAAAAAGTTCGGCAAGAGCGGCGAGCAGATCGTGATCGAGCAGTTCCTGACGGGACCGGAAGTATCCGTTCTGTCCTTCACCGACGGAAAGACCGTTGTCCCCATGATCTCCTCCATGGACCACAAGAGGGCCGGAGATCATGATACGGGCCTTAATACCGGCGGCATGGGCACCATTGCGCCGAACCCCTATTATACGGAAGAGCTCGCGAAGCAGTGCATGGAAGAGATCTTTCTTCCCACCATCCACGCCATGAACCAGGAAGGAAGGACCTTCAAAGGGTGTCTGTATTTCGGCCTGATGTTAACGCCGGACGGCCCGAAGGTCATCGAATACAACTGTCGGTTCGGTGATCCCGAAACCCAGGTGGTGCTTCCCCTGCTGGAAAGCGATCTGCTGACCGTCATGCAGGCCGTCACAAACGGCACCCTGGCTGAGACTCCGGTGAAGTTCAGTCAGAAGCACGCCTGCTGCGTGATCATGGCATCGGAAGGATACCCGGTCTCCTATGAGAAGGGCTATGAGATGCAGATCCCGGCGGAGACGGAGCCCTATGTCTATGTGGCCGGCGCGAAGCTGGACGGGGACAGACTCCTGACCAACGGAGGTCGTGTCCTGGGCGTTACCGCCGTGGAAGATTCCCTGGAAGAAGCCATCCGCTCTTCCTATGAAAAAGTGGGAACCATCTCCTTCGGCAATGCCTATTACCGGCACGACATCGGCCAGAGAGCCCTCGCCGCCCTGAAAGACTGACGGCAAGCGTACGATCAATCCGCCCGATACGATTGATTCGTCTCTTACGATTTATTACGTACTGTGTACTTTATGATCGATCATATCCGGGATGTTCCCGCACCTTTCGGTCGATCACGCACCGTCTGCGGAATTTCGTAGCTGTGTGCTTATTTTCTGATTGTGTCCCGGATACCCGGGTCCTGTCGGAAAGTGAATAGAATCTGAACTTTCCGGCAGGACCCGGGTGTCCGGGATAGCTGCAAAAAAAGAACGGAGTAAGAAATGGTTTACCGAGTATTTGTTGAAAAAAAACCGGAACTGGCCCATGAGGCAAACACCCTGCTGACGGAAGCCAGGACCCTTCTGGGGATCCCGGCGCTCGAACGCGTGCGTCTGCTGAACCGCTATGATGCGGAAAATATTTCCGAGGAACTGTTCCGCTATGCAACGACGACAGTCTTTTCGGAGCCCCAGCTGGACATTGTCACGGAGCAGCTGGACGCAGTGGAATCAAGCCGCGTCCGGATCTTTGCTGTGGAATATCTGCCCGGTCAGTTTGACCAGCGGGCGGATTCTGCCGCACAGTGTATCCAGATCATCAGCCAGCAGGAACGCCCCCTGATCCGCACCGCCAAAGTCTATATCCTGGAAGGCGATCTTCGCCCGGAAGACGTGGAAAAAATCAAAAAATACGTCATCAACCCGGTGGAAGCCAGGGAAGCTTCCATGGATCTTCCGGAAACCCTCAGCATCAAATATGACATTCCGACGCAGGTCATGACCATGGACGGATTTATTTCCCTGAACAAAGAGGAGCTGGCGGACATGATCAAACAGTACGGACTGGCCATGGATCTGGATGATATCCTGTTCTGCCAGGCATATTTCCAGTCTGAGCACAGGGATCCTACCATTACGGAGATCCGGGTCATCGACACCTACTGGTCGGACCACTGCAGACATACCACGTTCCAGACCATCATTGACAACGCTTCCTTTGACGAGCCGCAGATCCAGAAGACCTACGAAGAATATCTGGAAACCAGGAAGGAACTGGGCCGCACGAAGCCCATCTGCCTGATGGATCTGGGCACCATTGCCGCAAAGGCATTGAAGAAGCAGGGCGTTCTGACCAAACTGGATGAAAGCGAAGAGATCAACGCCTGCACCGTTAAAGTAAATGTCACCGTAGACGGCAAGGAAGAGCCCTGGCTCCTTCTGTTTAAAAATGAAACTCACAACCATCCTACCGAGATCGAACCCTTCGGTGGAGCCGCCACCTGCATCGGCGGCGCCATCCGGGATCCCCTGTCGGGCAGATCCTATGTGTACGGCGCCATGCGTGTGACCGGCGCGGCAGATCCCCTGAAGCCGATCGACGAAACCATCAAGGGCAAACTTCCCCAGAGAAAGATCGTGACCACGGCTGCCGCCGGCTACTCTTCCTACGGCAACCAGATCGGTCTGGCCACGGGTATCGTAGATGAGATCTACCATCCCGGCTATGCTGCCAAGCGTATGGAGATCGGTGCCGTGATCGCGGCGGCTCCTGCGGAAAATGTCCGCCGGGAAGTTCCGGTCCCCGGAGACATCGTGATATTGCTGGGCGGGGCCACGGGACGTGACGGCTGCGGCGGAGCCACCGGCTCTTCCAAATCCCATACCGTGGAATCCCTGGAAACCTGCGGCGCGGAAGTCCAGAAAGGTAATGCGCCGGAAGAAAGAAAGCTTCAGCGGCTGTTCCGCAACAAGGACGCTTCCCTGATGATCAAGCGCTGCAACGATTTCGGTGCCGGCGGCGTTTCTGTCGCCATCGGTGAACTGGCAGCCGGTCTTGAGATCGACCTGAATGCGGTCCCGAAAAAATACGACGGCCTGGACGGCACGGAACTGGCCATCAGCGAGAGCCAGGAACGTATGGCTGTGGTGATCGAGCCTCATAACCTGGAGGCGTTCCTCAAACTGGCCGATCAGGAAAACCTGATGGCAACCCCTGTGGCAGTGGTCACGGAAAATCCGCGCCTTACCATGCACTGGAACGGCAATACCATCGTGGATATCAGCCGTGAATTCCTGGATTCCAACGGTGCGGAAAAACACATCACCGTGGAAGCGGCTCCGGCGATCCCGGCAGAAAAGAAGATCTCCGGCTCCTTTACGGAAAACCTGCTGAAGACCGCGGACGACCTGAACACCTGCTCCAAGAGAGGCCTTGCGGAACGATTTGACTCCACCATCGGCGCAGGCACGGTCCTGATGCCTTTCGGCGGCAGGAACCAGCTGACCCCGGCCCAGGCCATGGTCCAGAAGATCTCCGTGGAGAAAAAACATACCGACGACTGCTCTTTGATGGCATTTGGCTACAATCCGTATATTTCGGAAAAGAGCCCGTATCACGGCGCTTACCTGGCGGTGGTGGAATCCGTCAGCAAGCTGATCGCCTGCGGCGCGGCATTTGAAGATGTGTATCTGACCTTCCAGGAATATTTCGAACGACTCGGAAAAGACAGCAAACGCTGGGGCAAGCCCTTCTCCGCCCTTCTCGGCGCATTCAAGGCGCAGATGGGACTGAAGGTAGCGGCCATCGGCGGCAAAGACTCCATGAGCGGCACCTTTGAAGATCTGGACGTTCCGCCCACGCTGGTGTCCTTTGCCGTGACCACGGAAAAGACGGACCACATCATTTCCCCGGAATTCAAGACCCCGGGCAATAAAGTGATCCTGCTGACACCGGAGCACGACGAGACACGGCTCCCCGTTACCTCCTCTTTGCTGGCGGTATACAACATCGTCACGGAACTGGTCCGCAGCGGCGTGGCAGTATCCTGCTACACCCCGGGCATGGGCGGAATCGGCGAAGCCATCATGAAGATGGCCTTCGGCAACGGTCTCGGATTTGCCTTCAATGATACACTGGATGTGGAAGACATATTCCGTTACTGCTACGGCTCCTTCCTGCTGGAAGTGACGCAGGACATTGATCCGGAGCGTGTGATCGGCGTTGTAACCGATACCGGCGCCATCACATACGGCGACGAATCCGTGGGTCTGGAAGAACTCCTGAAGGTCTACGAAGGAAAGCTCGAGAGCGTCTTCCCATGCAACATTCCGGATGCGAAGACACCGACGGTCAACTATACCTATGATGCGGCAGATCATCCGGAGCAGGCTTTACGAACCGCTTCCCCGGCATTAAAGACCGCCCGTCCGAAGGTGCTGATCCCCGCATTCCCGGGCAGCAACTGCGAAATGGATACGGCCAAAGCCATGGCAGACGCCGGAGCAGATCCGCGGGTCATGGTCATCAACAACCTGACCGCCGACGGCATCAGCCGCAGTGTCGAAGAGTTTGCCGAAGAACTGAAGACCGCTCAGATGATCTTCATCCCCGGCGGCTTCTCCGGCGGCGACGAGCCGGACGGCAGCGGCAAGTTCATTACCGCATTTTTCCGAAATGCTGCCATCAAGGAAGGCGTTACGGAACTGCTGGAGCAGCGTGACGGCCTGATGGCCGGTATCTGCAACGGCTTCCAGGCGCTGATCAAGCTGGGACTGGTTCCCTTCGGAAAGATCATTGATACGGACGAGAACTGCCCGACCCTGACCTTCAACACCATCGGACGCCACCAATCCAGGATCGTCCGTACCCGGGTCGCATCCAACAAATCCCCCTGGCTGAGCCTGACGAAACCGGGAGAGATCTACCTTGTACCGATCTCCCACGGTGAAGGACGGTTCCTGGCCAGTGAAGAACTGATCGCGCAGCTGGCCGCAAACGGACAGATCGCCACCCAGTATGTGGATCTGGATGGAAATGCTTCCGCCGATATTCATTTTAACCCCAACGGCTCCATGCATGCCATCGAAGGCATCACGTCCCCGGACGGCCGCGTGTTCGGCAAAATGGGACACAGCGAACGGATCGGCTCCGGCCTTTACAGGAATGTGCCGGGCGAATACGACATCCGCATGTTTGAAGCTGCCGTAAAATATTTCCAATAATCAAAAGATATTCTCTTGAATTGGTAAAATTGTTTATGTACATTGATGAAAGATCAATGAAATAAAGGAGGACCTTAGAAATGGCTTTTTTATCCGACATTGAAATCGCGCAGGCGTGTAAAATGAAAAAAATAACCGAGATTGCAAAAGTTGCCGGGGTTGACGAAAAGTACCTGGAGCAATATGGCAATTATAAGGCGAAAATAGACTATGCCTTGTTGAAAGACAACGAGTCTGAAAAGGATGGGAAACTGATCCTTGTGACAGCCATCACTCCGACTCCTGCCGGAGAAGGAAAGACCACCACATCGGTCGGACTGGCAGACGGCATGCGCAAGATCGGCAAAAAAGCCATGCTGGCTTTAAGAGAGCCTTCTCTGGGCCCCGTGTTCGGTATTAAAGGCGGTGCTGCAGGCGGCGGTTATGCACAGGTCGTTCCGATGGAGGATATCAATCTTCATTTCACCGGCGATTTTCATGCCATCGGAGCAGCAAACAATCTGCTGGCAGCCATGCTGGACAACCATATTCAGCAGGGAAATGCTCTGGGGATCGACCCGAAACAGATCACCTGGAAACGCTGCGTGGATATGAACGACCGTCAGTTAAGAAATGTGGTAGACGGACTTGGCGGGAAGGCACACGGTGTGCCCCGGGAATATGGATTTGATATCACGGTGGCATCGGAGATCATGGCTATTTTCTGCCTGGCATCGGATATCCTCGATCTGAAAGCAAAACTTGGCCGGATCATTGTCGGATACTCTTATGATGGAAAACCGATCACCGCTCATGACCTGAAAGCAGAAGGCGCCATGGCAGCACTTCTGAAGGATGCCCTGAAGCCGAATCTGGTGCAGACACTGGAAGGGACTCCGGCCCTGATCCATGGCGGACCGTTCGCCAATATTGCCCATGGATGCAACTCCATTACAGCAACGAAGATGGCTCTGAAGCTCTCGGATTATACGATTACCGAGGCAGGTTTCGCAGCAGATCTTGGCGCAGAAAAGTTCCTGGATATCAAATGCCGTCTGGGCGGACTCCATCCGAATGCCGTTGTGATCGTCGCGACCGTACGTGCGCTGAAATATCACGGAGGCGTGGCAAAGGCAGATCTTAATCAGGAGAATCTGGAAGCACTTCAGGCTGGTATGCCGAACCTTCTGCAGCATGTAGATAATATCAAAAACGTATTTGGACTTCCCTGCGTGGTTGCCATCAATGCATTTCCGACGGATACGCCGGCAGAACTGGATCTGGTACAGAAGAAGTGCAAAGAACTTGGCGTAAATGCAGTTCTGGCAGAACACTGGGCCAAAGGCGGCGAAGGAGCCATCGCTCTGGCAAACGAAGTCGTGCGTCTGTGTGAAGAGCCCAATGATTTCCGATTCTCATACGATCTTGACAAGAGTATCGAAGACAAGATCCATGACATTGCCCACAAGATCTATCATGCAAAACATGCGCTGCTTCTTCCAAATGCGAAAAAGCAGGCAGAACAGCTGGAAAAACTCGGGTTCGGAAATCTTCCAATCTGTATGGCAAAGACGCAGTATTCCTTCTCGGATGACCCCACATTGCTGGGTGCTCCGCAGGATTTCACTCTTAACGTAAGGAACCTGAAAGTTTCTGCCGGTGCCGGCTTTATCGTCGCTCTCACCGGTGATATCATGACCATGCCCGGTCTTCCGAAAGTACCAGCTGCCGAGAAGATCGACGTGGACGCAGACGGAAAGATCTCCGGGTTGTTCTAGGGATTCCTGCCCGCAGCCGACGGAGACCCAACATAATATGAAAAGACCTGCATTTTGAATGCGGGTCTTTTTTTCGGCTTTGTATGAGTCAAGTATTCTTGAATCTGCCTTTATTGAAAAAGAAGAACACCCGGTGTTCTTTATTTCAGATATTTAGAAATAAAAGAATACAAAGTGTTCTTTATTTCGGCAATCCTGAAATTTGAGAACTGCCCATGTATTCTTAAATTCCGAAAAATGCCCGGATGAGAATATTTTATATTCTTTAATAAGGCAAATCAAAAAATAGAGAATACTCGGCCTGTTCTTTAAATTTGAAAAACGGCTAATCAAGAACATTTTGTATTCTTTAATATGGGAAAACTCCAAATTGAGAACACTATGCGTTCTCAAAACAGGGTTCTGCTGCTACAGTACTCTCTCCAGAAATGCCTGCAGCCCCGGCGCGGCGTCGGAAACCCGCTCGAGACCGGTATCGCCCAGCAATACGGTTTTGTTGGCTCCGTGATAATCGCTGCCGGCGGTGATCAGCAGATGATGATCGGCGGCCAGCTCTTCGGCTGACGCAATCAGCTTCTGTGTGAATCCCGAATAATACGCTTCCAGTCCCTGGAGGCCGAAATCGATCAGTTTTTCCAGCCGGTATTTCATTTCCTCTCCCAGGATCAGCTGGTCGCCGTCCCCGTAAAACGGATGGGCCAGGACCGGGATCCCTCCGCTTTTCAGGATCCCCTCGATGGCTTCTTCCGGGCGGATGAATTCCTCCTTGAATTCCTTTTTGTTCAGATAGTTTGTCATGGCTTCGTCCTTGGAGGCCGCATAGCCGTGCTGCGCCATCAGGATGCCAAAATGAGGTTTTCCCGGATTGTTCAGGCTGTACAGATATTCAATATCCTTCTGATCAAATAAAAACCCGAAGGCCTCCTCCAGCCATACAAGCCTTTTGCTGACTTTGTTCATCCGGATCCGATGGGCGTTATGGATCAGCTCCCAGATCGGGGCGGCATTACGGTCATATCCATAGGCCAGAATATGGTATTTTCCATCCTCATCACGGCAGGACAGCTCTACGCCGTTCAGGCACTGGATCCCGTCTGCCAGGGAAAGGCATCTGCTGCCATCGGGGTTCTCCTGCCCAGCCAGCTTTTCCATCTCTTCTGCTGCCTGGATGGAATCATGGTCGGTAACGGAAAACAGGCTGATCCCGTTTTCCCGGATCCTTTCGAGAAGCTCAGGCAACGTCTCTGAACCGTCGGAAAAGACAGTATGCATATGAAGATCAATCTTTTCTGGAAATGCCATGTATCTTCTCCGTTTCTCAGGACTGTTTTCTGTCAAATAAAAGCGTATCGGTGCAGGACAGAAGCGAAAGGAGTTCTTCCTTCCACAGATTGATCTCTTCCCTGCCTTTTTCCGTCTCCAGCCCTCCGCGGCGGATCGACCGGCGGATCAGGCGGATATAGCCCACGATCCGTGCCTTGTCTTCCACAGATTTTGCTTCCTTATCATCCTGTGTCCCGAGATAGGTTTTCATCACGCTGTCCCAGAACTTTACCCCAGTCTCATAGGAAATCCCGTGAAATCTTTCCATCACGCTGTGGTCATATTCCGAGAAGCCGCGGAAAGCATTGTACATCGACGCCAGTTCAAAAATCGGATGTCCCACCGCCAGGGTGTCCATATCGATCAGCAACACTTCGTCTCCCTGCAGCACCACATTTTTGGTGTGGTAATCCCCATGGATCATATGATTATCCTCCGGCACGGCTGTCACCAGCTGATACGCCTTCTCGTAGGCATCCGCCGGCAGAAACTCTTTCAGGTCTCCGATCCATCTGAGGGCAGTCTGTTTGATCTGCGGCAGTTTTCCTGCCGGAACCACCGTACTATGGATCTTCAGCAAAAGGTCCGTGAATTCCTGCACGCACCAGTCAAAACGGTCCGGTTCCTCTGCCAGGATCTTGGCAAAAGCACTGGCATCCAGCAATTCAAAGACGGAGCCGTAATGGCCGTTGACTTTTACCACATCATAGGAGATTGCCGTAGGGATCCCCAGAACCAGGGCGATCCGGGCCTTTTCCCGCTCCATTGAAATGTCTTCCAGCGCATCCGGATTATTGTAGACCTTTACCACATTGTCGCTGTCGATCCGGTATAATTTGCCGTTCGCCCCTTCTCCGATGATCTCGGCGCCTTCCACGGAAACTTCGCGATAGGATCTCCTGACATCCATCATCTGGGTAAAGCCGGTCATATCCAGAATATCATAAATCTCCGCACTGACATTGATAATACTCAGATCCGGGATCCTTTTCCGGATATGGAGGATCACCCTCAGTCCTGCACTGGAAATATATTCCAGCTGTCCGAAATCCAGGGACACATGCTGGTCCTTTCGTTCCTTCAGACAGGACTGGATCTGCTGTTCGGCATCCGGCGCGTTGTTGGAATCGATCCTTCCGGATAAATAGATCACCACTTCATGTTCCGTATATTCTGCTCTGTACATATGCAATCCTTTCCGCGAGCTGTTCGCATCTGCTATGCATTCTGCTTCTATTGTATGTTAAAAAACCGGACAGTACAAGTCAGTCTGGAGTGCAGTAAGCAAAAGTTCTTTCTTAAATAGGCGGTAAAGTTGACTTTTTTCAACTTATGAACGATTTTCCCGGAAAATCGGACAAAAAAACAACCTGTGAACGATTATCATACTCCAAATCATTCATAAGCTGTTTTTTCAGGCAAAAGACCAGCAGCCAAAAGCCGGCAGGCAAAAGACTGGCAGGCAAAGACCAGCAGCCAAAAAGCCGGCAAGCCTCGGTCAGGAATCCATGCGCTTGTGATAATCCTCCAGAGCGGACCGGATCGCCTCCTCCGCCAGGACAGAACAGTGGATCTTGTGGGCCGGCAGCCCGTCCAGGGCTTCCGCCACAGCCTTATTGGTCAGCTGCATGGCCTCGGAAACCGGTTTCCCTTTGATAAGCTCCGTCGCCATGGAACTGGAAGCGATGGCGCTGCCGCAGCCAAAGGTTTCGAATTTTACGTCCTGAATGATATCATCTTCGATCTTCAGGTACATTTTCATGATATCCCCGCACTTTGCGTTGCCGACTTCCCCGATGCCGTTGGCGTCTTCCAAAACGCCCACATTGCGGGGATTGCGGAAATGATCCATTACTTTTTCACTGTATAATGCCATTTTATTCCTCCATTTTATAATATAAATTCCTTTTTGCCGGCCATCAGATCCCGCCAGATCGGGGAGAAGCCGCGCAGATACTCAACTACTTCTTTTACAGATTGGACGATATATCCGATCTCTTCCTCGGACAGG
Source organism: Parasporobacterium sp. (assembly GCA_017510065.1). Classification (GTDB taxonomy): domain Bacteria; phylum Bacillota; class Clostridia; order Lachnospirales; family Lachnospiraceae; genus RGIG5612. The sequence continues at coordinate 9,018 of JAFWOB010000030.1, read as the reverse complement.
TCGTCCTCGATGCTGAGGCGCAAAGACCCGTGCGCCACATCGTGCACCCTTCCGATTGCCAGGAGTACATGGCTCGGGTCTAGAGAGCCGGAGGTGCAGGCACTTCCCGAGGAGGCCTGGATCCCTTTGTCATCCAGAAGGAGCAGCAACGACTCCCCTTCGATTCCTTCAAAGCAGAAATTCACATTGCCGGGAAGCCTGCTGGCCGCATCGCCGTTCAAGGCGCTGTGGGGGATCTGTCTCAATCCTTCGATCAGAAGATCCCGCAGGGCTTTTGTCCTGGCGCTTTTCTCTTCCATGCCGGCGGCAGCTTCCTTCAGGGCCGTGGCCATCGCTGCGATCCCCGGCACATTTTCCGTTCCTGCCCTTTTTCCCCGCTCCTGGGCGCCGCCTTCGATCAGGCTGTCCAGGCGAATGCCCTTTCCTGCGTACAGGAAGCCCACGCCTTTCGGCCCGTGGAATTTGTGGGCGGAGGCGCTGAGCAGATCAATGTTGTCCTGCCGTACATTTACCGGAATGTGACCGACCGCCTGCACGGCGTCCGTATGGAACAGGACGCCTTTCTTTCGGCAGATTTCGCCGATAGCGCGGATGGGCTGGATCGTGCCGATCTCATTGTTGGCGAACATGATCGTCACCAGGCAGGTATCCTCCCTTATCGCCTCCTCCACCTGTTCCGGGAGAACGATCCCGTTTTCATGAACATCCAGAAGCGTCACTTCAAACCCTTCCTGTTCCAGTTTATTCAATGTATGAAGTACGGCATGATGTTCAAATGCCGAAGAAATGATGTGTTTTTTTCCTTTTTTGGCTCCAAGCAGTGCGGCGGAACGGATCGCCTGGTTGTCAGCCTCGCTGCCCCCGGAAGTAAAATAAATCTCCTTCGGGTCTGCGCCGATGACGGCTGCAATCTCTTCCCGGGCTTTTTCCAGTACTTCTTTCGCTTTCTGCCCGAAGCTGTAGAGGCTGGAGGGATTGCCCCAGGTCTCCTGCATCAGGGAATACATGGTATCCGCTGCTGATTTGCTTATCTTTGTCGTAGCTGCGTTGTCCGCATAGATCATAACGTTTTGTCTCCTTTTTCTTACTTGCCCCATCATCATATTCCTATTTACCTATCGTGTCAATAGGTAAATAGAGCAGCTTTTTGCAGGTTGAAAATAATTCAATCCATTTCAAAACAAAAGGCGCCTGCACATGGATCTGTGCGCGCCTTCTATTGTCCGGCCGATTATGGCCGCATGCCAGGACCTTCGCCGCGATCTCCCAGGGAATCGCCGGGATCCATCTTCTGGACCATATCATTTCCCGTTTCCTGTCCCGGACTTTCGCCTTCCTGTGCCGGTTTGGGGTTTTCGCCTTCCTGCATCTGCTCGTGGCTTTCGCCTTCCTGCGCCTGTCCGGGAACGAACTCTCCTTCTCTGCCTTCTGCCATTTCATTCCGACTGTTTGCATCTTCCTCGGACATTCCGTTTTCTCCGGTGCCCTGTCTGTGCTCCATCTGCTCCTGCCGGTCGGTTTCATATGTCTCGGCATTCATATCGGTATGCTCGTCCATGCCATCCTTCGCTTCTGCGTCAGCATGTACGTCCTCTGCACGCCCGTCCACGCCTGCATTCTGAGCAGCTCCGGCATGTCTATCCATGTCCTCGTTCACATCCATATCCATATGTGCTTCCGGAACTGTATTTTCTTCTATCGGGACCGCACTGATCTCCGGCTCATTATGCCCGCTGCGGCTTTCATCTGTATCTTCTTTTCGTTTCACGGAATATCCGCCTTTTTCCGCCTGTCCCCGCAGCTGTTCATAAGTTGCGTCATTGGCTGTCCGGATCGTGATCTGAGCAGCTTGTTCAGCACTTTCTTCTGCACTTGTTCCGTTGCGGCCGCGGATCACAGCGGAGGCTTTTTGCAATGCCTCTTCCAGCGTATTATTGCGGATTCCCTCTGCATCGATGGCTGAGATCAGTTCCGCATCTTCTTCCTGCCCGGAAGAGATCCCGATCACACGGTTAAAATGATTCACGGAAAGCATGACCCGTGTATCACCGGCATCCACTTCCACGGTCGCCGCCGATGTGGCAGTCAGGTAATAGGTGCTGGACCCGCCCAGCACGATCAGCACCACCGCTGCCGCAATGGCAATGTTCCGGATCATCCGGGCATAGGAACTCTGCCGGATCCCTTCCGCTTCCTTTCCGGAAAGAAAGATCGTTTCTCCCACTTCGCAGCGGCGTTTTATTTTCACGACCACCCCGTCTTCCCGGAGCACCGCAGCATATCCATTTTTGATTTCCAGTACAACTGCTTTCATCTATGTCACCAGAGCTTTCTTGATATAACTCATGTATTCGGCTAGCAGCGGGTATTCTCCGTTCAGGATCTCGATCGCCGCTATAATATATTTTCGGTGACGCTCCAGGATTTTTCGGGAAATGCCGGCACCTTCCTTTAATTCTTTTACAGGGAGTGTCCTTTTTGCCCGCATTTTCCGGATCAGACTTTCATGCTCCAGCATGTAGGCAACGGCTTCGGCACAGGCTTTTTTCGTTTTGTCCGCCCGGGGCGAGCACTGTGCCAGATCAAAGAAGGAAAAACCGTAGTGCCCCAGGATATCCTGCACCGCCTCGATCTCGTCCCGAATGGGATTGTCTCCCGGGACCACTGAGGTATTCTGCCGGGCCAGTTCCGCTTCCTTCCGCCGGATCTCCATCTGCAGAGACTTCTGCGGATGCTCTTCCTCGATCTCATCGTTCATGGCTCCGGGATCTACGGAGATTTCCTCTGAAAACCGGGCATTCGAGCGCATATAGTCATAGAGTCTGCGTTTGATTACCAGCGCCGCGAAAGAATGAAAAATTCCTTTTGTTACATTATAAGAAGTGACCGCTTCATGAAATGCCATGAGCGCGATCGAATATTCGTCATCACTTTCCGTAACAAAATGTCCCACAGCCCGGTAGGCCGATGCCAGGATAAAATGTCTGTTGCTTTCTATAAAATTATTCAGGAGGATCTCATCATTCCTTGCCTGCATTGCGTCCAGCGAAATATCTGCCATCCGTACGACTCCGATGATCCGGGTAAATAGTTTGTCTGCTGCCGTCTCATCTTAACAAAACACATTAAAATCTAACTAAAATAATGCTTCGAAAGAGGACGTCTGAAAAATGGGGTCAAAATAAAAAAATTATTTTATTTTTGCAACCCCATTTTTGAACTTTGCTGCCCGAATGAATAAGTGTCAGACAAAATACGGCGTCGTAAAAAACGAAAGGAATAAAACAATCATGAAAAAAATATCTTTAGTAACAATCGGAGTGACAGGCGCACTCATACTTACCACCGCAGCAACCGCATTGGCTGCACCATCTGGCGGAAAGGAGCAGGCAGAAAATGATACACAGACGATCCTCAGTTCATCCACCGCAAAATCGGCTCCGACCGAGCTTCCCGAGAGGCTGCAGGGCCTCGAGCTTCCGGAGGGGATCACGCTTTCTGATAATAAAGAAGAGACCGATCTTACTCCTCCGGAGAAACCGGAAGGCGAGGATATGAAACCATTTACCGAATCGGAAGGATCGGATAACGATAATAGGAAACCATTTACCGAAGGCTCAAGATTTAAGAGTGCCTTCGTTCCAAAATTGAGACCGGAAACAAAGCCGGAAGGAGAAGACATGGTTCCCCCGGAATTTGAAGGGATCGAACAGATCGATCAGCTCGGCCGTCCGGAGTTTTCCGAAGAAGGTATGCCGGAAGGAATGCCAGAAGATATGCCGGAGAATATGCCGGAGAACATGCCCGGTGAATCCGAAGGTCGGCCTGACTTCCGCGGTGAATCCGCTCATGAAAGACAGTTCGATGGCGAAATGCCGGAAGACATGCAAGGTGAGTTCGGCGGCCAGCGCGACTTCCGCGGCGAGTCCGAAGGCCAGCCCAATTTCCGCGGCGAATCCGCTCCGGACGAACAGTTCGGCAAAGAAGTGGCTCTCTGATCTCCTCTTCTCACGGTTGACAGCACAAGCTGATCATATATAATATAACTATATCGCAACGTCAGAAAAGGCTGCGCACAGTTTATGGATTTCAGTACCGTAACTTCTGTGCGCAGCCGTCTTTTTATCACAAGCCGCTTGTGCTATCATACAATCCAAAAGGAGGTATTTATCATGACTGTATTATATATTATCCTGATCATTGTGGCTCTGGCGCTTGCCGCTCTTTTCACTTTCAAGCGGGCAGCAAAGACCAATGAGTACAGCCTTTTGCTGAAGTCCGCAGCCAGTGTGGCCTTTATCGTCCTGGGCTGCGTTGCTCTGCGGGGTTCTTCAGGAGCTGTTTCTTTCGCCGTCATTCCCGGCCTGGTTATGGGACTGGTGGGAGACATCTATCTGGATCTGAAATACGTTTATCCGAAAACCAGCACCCTGTATACATTTACCGGCTTCGGCGCATTTATCCTGGGACACATTTTCTACCTGATCTTCCAGCTGCGGCAGTACGGTCCGCTGAGCACCGGCCTGATCATCAGCATTATCGTCGGCGTCCTCGCCGGAATCGGAATCTATGCAACTCCGAAGCTGATGAAACTGGATTACGGCAGCTTCCGGATCATTTCCGCTGCATATGCTGCGCTTTTAGTATTCCTCACCGTATATGCGCTGTGCGTAATGATCGCGCATTTTTCTGCTGCTTCGCTGCTGTTTTTCCTTGGGATCTTGCTGTTCCTGTTTTCGGATCTTGTCTTGTCCCAGATCTATTTCGGAGAAGGCAAAAACACGCCGCAGTACTCGATCATCAATCACGCCTCTTATTATCTAGGGCAGATCCTGATCGCCGCCAGTTTGTTTTTCCTATAAAGGGCAGGGTCTTTTGCCACGACTGCATAAAAAAGCCATTTGTGTACGTCAAATGCATAAAATCTTCGATTGTGTACCGGTTTTCACAGCATTTTCCGGTTCGGACCCGTTTATTGCTGTTATTTTCGGTAGATTTCCGTACACAATCGAAGATTTTGCGTTTTTACTCCCCTGCGGGAGGTACACTATCGGATAAATCGTGTCATTGGCGTACACAATCGGGATAATTGTGCAGGCCAGAGTCCTGATCAGCCAGTATCCCGCCGATCAGCCAGTATCCCGCCGATCAGCCGGCATCCCGCCGGCATCAGGCATCAGCCGGCAGTATTCTTATTCCACGACGCCGCCTTCCACGACCAGAGTATCTTCATAATCCAGACCGTAGATCTCTGCCAGGGTCGCTTCATAAGCAGCATGGAAGAACTTCTCTTCTCCAAGGCTCTTGATCTCTTCGTTCAGCCAGGTAAGGAGGGACTCATTTCCCTTGGAAACCGCAGGAGCGATCGTGTCAGCATTTCCCAGCTCATCAATCCCGACGGTATAGCCTTCGTTTTCAATGGCAAATGCGATCACTTCCGTATTGTCATTGGCCCAGGCTACTCCCGTGCCGTTTTCGAAGGCTTCCTTTGCCGAAGCGTAGGTGTCGAATTTCTGCAGGGTGATCTCAGGATTGTTTTTCACCAGATAGGTTTCTGCCGTGGTTCCGGAGATTACGATCACGCGGTCGTCGCTTCCGATCTCGGAAAGGTCTGTGATCACGCGGTCGTTAGGAGATACGACGCCCAGGGCAACGTTCATATAGGGCAGCGCGAAATCAACTTCCTGGGCCCGCTCCTCCGTGACAGTGAAATTGGCCAGGATAATGTCAACCTTACCGGTCTGCAGGTATTCGATCCTGCTGGCCGCCTCTGTGGACACATAATTGATCTCTACGCCAAGGTCCTCGCCGATGCGCTCGGCAAAATAAATATCGTAGCCCTGGTATTTTCCGTATTCGTCCACGTATCCAAAAGGTGCTTTATCCGAGAAAACGCCGATATTGATGGTTCCGCTCTCTTTGATCTCATCGACGGTCCTGTAAATCGTATCTGCCTCCTGGGCCATTGCTGTTCCGGCAAGTAAACTCAATGCTGTTACTGCTGCCAATCCTGTTGCTGCGATCTTTTTCCATATTTTCTTCATTTTGATTCTCCTTTTTAAAATGCTGCCGCGAATTGCTCTCTCCGGCCCGGAAATGGGAAAAGCCCGGGCTCTTTCTGGAAGCTCCCGGGCAAATGGCTTGTAAATGGTCTCGTTCTGATCATCCTTCTGTAAGGATCAGGCGCAGTGGCGAACAGCCAAACGCCCCAGCCATGGGATATGCCCGGGAGTTAAGCATCAGGCAACACATGCCTTTGTTCTGTCTGCTGGCTGTATGCCGGTTCATCTTTGCGCCTCCTTTTTCAAATGAGTTTCCGTCACTTTATCACCATTTGCCTACTATGTCAATAGGTTTATAAAATATTTTTTATCCGTCGCCATTCCGTCACTGCTTACTTTTTCAGCAGATCATAGGTCTCCGGCGCCTTGCAGCGCACATCGTCCAGGTCAAATCCGTTCATGTAGGACCGGTTGCCGATCAGTGACAGATCGCCCCGGGAAACGGCAAGAATGATTTTTACTACCTCCTGCCTTGCTTCTTCCAGCAGCTCCGGGAAGGAGAGCGTCGACCTGAGCGACACGTCCTGGGGATGATGCCATTCCTTATGGGCTAGATTTAAAATGTCTTCGCCCACGTAAAATTCCCGGGAATACGGAAGCGGCCTGAGCAGCGGGTGCGGAAACAGATCCGTCGCCAGCTTGGACAGTCCGTAGGGATCTTCCAGGAAATGCAGGTACAGTCTCATTCGCCGCTTCGCCATCAGAAGGTCCTGATAGACATCGCCCCATTTGAAGACCGTGAAATACGCCCGGTTCATGGCCTGCTCCAGACTTTGCGGCAGCGGCTTTCCGAGCATGTATTCCGACATGTGTCTCCACGTACTTCCTTTTTCTTCCAGCATCCAGCGATCCAGCGATCTCTCCAGTGCCGTATGGTTGCCCCGGTACTCTTTGGTCTTTCCTGTATAATCAAAGGTTCCTGTGCGGGCAATGATATAAGGATGGCACGTCGCGTCCAGGATATAATGGCACAGGTACCCTGCACAATAGGAAAACAATACAGGCTCCGCTGCCAGAGCCTGCAGAAACGCTCCCGTTTTGTGACGGTGCATATATACCCCTCTGGGGTTCTTTTTTCTGTCTGTAAAACAATAAAACCAGTCGTCAGGCCCGCTGAGAGCAAAATCAAATGTGCCCTTGTCTATGCTGCAGCTATCCTGCAGGGAGGACAGGACAGACTGGCCGAAATAATAATGAACCGCAAGATCCGGCATAGCTTACTCCTTACACCTCTCAGCCGTTCAGGATCCGTTTCAGGAAATCCCTGGTACGCTGGTTCTGCGGATCTGTAAAGATCTTATCCGGTGTTCCTTCTTCTTCGATGACACCATCGGCCATATATACCACGTGATTGCTGACATCACGGGCAAATGCCATCTCGTGGGTCACCACCAGCATGGTCATATTGTCTCTGGCCAGAGATTTCATAACCTCCAGCACTTCGCCTACCATTTCGGGATCCAGGGCGGAAGTCGGCTCGTCAAATAAAAGCACTTCCGGCTCCATGGCCAGTGCCCGGGCAATCGCCACACGCTGTTTCTGTCCGCCGGAAATCTGGTCCGGCCGGGCGTTGATATACGGCGCCATGCCTACCTTGTTCAGGTAATAAAGTGCACGTTTTTTCGCTTCTGTCTTCGACACGCGGGACACTTTCTGCTGCCCGATCATGCAGTTGCCGAGCACGGTCATGTTGTTGAACAGATTGAAGCTCTGGAACACCATGCCGACTTTGGCCCGGTAAGAAGAAGCGTTGATCCTGCCCCCGGTGACATCCTTACCATGAAAATAGATCTCTCCTGTGGTAAGCGTCTCTAACAGATTGATGCAGCGAAGCAGCGTGGACTTGCCGCTGCCGCTGGCGCCTATGATGGTTGTCACATCTCCCTTATCAACGGTGAAGTCGATGTCTTTCAGGACTGCATGGGACCCGAAGGCTTTGGAGAGATGCCTGATCTCAAGAATATGCTCACTCATTTGTTCTCTCCTTTGTAATCCTTGTTGACTTCGTCAAAGGGGGACCCTGCATCATGCGGATAGCTGTAGGTTCCTGCTGCCATGACCAGCTGATCTTCCCCCACCAGTTCATAGTTGGATTTGCCTTTCAGCTTCTTCTCCACCTTCCTCAGCAGGAATGAAGCCAGAAGCGTCATGCAAAGATACCCCGCCATTTCCATAAAGGCGGACGGGAAATATTTGAACACGGCTCCGGAAACCATCTTATGTACGGCAAAGAAATCGGAAAATCCGATGATAAACATAACGGAGGTGTCCTTCACATTGATAATGTAGTTGTTGCCGATCTGCGGCATGATATTCCGCAGGGTCTGCGGCAGCACAACATACAGCATGGTCTGCCAGTGGTTCATGCCGATGGCCTTGGCGCCTTCGAACTGTCCCACGTCGATACTCATGATGCCGCCCCGGACAGATTCGGCCATGTAGGCACCTGTATTGATGGAAACGACGATGATACTGACCGTCCAGATATCCTTGAAGGAAACGCCGAAGAAATACGGCAGTCCGTAATAAATAAACACCGCCTGCAATATCATGGGTGTTCCCCGGAATACCTCCACATAAACCCGGATGATGATCCGGATCAGCTTCAGCAGGATACGCTTCAGGATGTTATCATTTGCATCATACGGAATCGTCTGAAGGATTCCGCAGAAAAAACCGATAATACATCCTATCACCGTAGCCGTCACCGCAAGTATCAGTGTGTTGGCGATACCGGTCAGATATACCGTGCCGTATTTCGCCCACAAACTGCCAATGTCAGATAGAAGCGTAGTTACCATGAATGAATGCCTTTCTTAAAATATCCGGGGAGGGCCAGAATGGCAGGGTCCCCGGATGGATTCAAGAGGATGCGAAGCATCCTTTCCAAAATATCCGGGGAGGGCCAGAATGGCAGGGTCACCGGAGGGAGTCAAGAGGATGCGAAGCATCCTTT
>JAFWOB010000180.1 GCA_017510065.1 Parasporobacterium sp. | reverse complement strand
CCGTTCAAGAACCTGATCAACGATGCGTACTGCAAGGACATTTCCATGAAGATCCGCACCCAGCTGGATATCAAGAGAAAGATGGGCGACTTCATCGGCGCGTTTGCCACCTACGGTTATCGGAAAGACCCGGAAAACAAGAACCGGCTTCTGGTGGACGAGGAAGCGGCGCAGGTCGTGGAGATGATCTTCAAGTACCGGCTCCAGGGAATGAGCAATACGAGGATTGCCGCGAAGCTCAATTCCATGGGCGTACTCAGCCCCATGGAATACAAGCGTTCAAAGGGAATGAAATATGGCTCCGGTTTCTGCACCAGTACGCAGGCAACATGGAACGCCGGTTCCGTGCAACGTGTGCTGACAAACCGGATTTACCTTGGAACACTGACGCAGCATAAGCGCGGGACACCGAATTACAAGGTCAAGAAGGAAGTCCATTACAGCGAGGATGACTGGATCACGGTAGAAGAAAACCATGACGCCATCATTAAGGAGACGGATTTCGAGACCGTACAGAGCCTGCTGGGGAAAGACATCCGGGTAGCTCCGGAGAAGGAAGCCAGCCATATCTTTGCCGGTTTCGTATACTGCGGGGATTGCCTGCACGCCATGGCGCGTAAGGCTGTTCCTTCTCATGGCAAGCGGTATTACTACTTCGTCTGCTCCACGCATAAGGCAAAACAGGGATGCAGCCCGCACAGCTTCAGCGAGAGCAAACTGGAGAAGATCGTCTTCCAGCTTGTCCGCGATCAGATCAATCTGGTCTGTGAAGTGGACGCGGTGCTGGACTATATCGCTTCCCTCCCGGAGCAGCAGCGCAAGGTCTTCGATTATGACGCGCAGCTGACCAGGCTAGAGGATGAAATTAAGCGGTATCAGGATTTGAAGCTGAATCTGTACAGCGATATGGCGGACGGCATGATTTCCAAAGAAGAATACCTGGAGTTCCGCAGCGGCTATGACCGCAGGATTCAGGAACGGCAGAAAGCCATGGTTCAGATCAAGGAGGAACGGCTGCTGACCGTGGAGAACGGTGAGCGGCATTCGGAATGGATTGACCTGTTCCGGCAGTATGAAAACATCACAGAGCTGCAACGGGCAGTCGTGGTGAATCTGATCGAGAGGATCGTAATCTACGACGCAAAGCACATCGAAGTGGTCTTCCGCTATCAGGATCAGCTGGATGAGGCAGTCCAATACATAGATCGTTACAAAGACATTCTCCCGGAGGAGGCTTAAAGATGGGAAGAAGGAAAAGACAGACGTTTCTGGAGGAAACGCAGTCAGCGGTCACCGCAGCTGCTCCGGAAATCATTCAATGGGAGACAGCGATCTATGCGCGGCTCTCCGTGGAAAACAGCAAGAAGGATGACGGCGGCGCGTCCATCGAGGAACAGGTGGCTATCTGCCGGGAGTATATCGACGAGCATCCGTATCTGCATCTTGCCGGAACATTTATCGACAACGGCTGGACAGGGACAAACATGAAGCGTCCGCAGTTCCAGAAGATGATTGAGGAAATCAGGGAAGGACGTATCAAGGCGCTTGTCATCAAGGATTTCTCCCGGTTTTCTCGTGACTACATT
>JAFWOB010000029.1 GCA_017510065.1 Parasporobacterium sp. | reverse complement strand
CATTCTCTCTGACATGGCAATGATCTCGGAATTGATCGCAGTGCTGTTCTTCATCTTTTGAACTGTATCCGCGGTAAACACTGGTGCAGTGGCTTTACGGCCACGAGAACCGTTCTTAATAATATTCCCGGTTTCAGGGTCGAACTTGCCAATACAACGCTTGCGCTGGACACGCTTCTGCTGGGTTTCATCCCAGACGTACTGCGTATCGTATGCGTAGTATGTTCCGTTGTGTTTGTTATACGACTTGGTAACAGACATGTGGCCTCCTTATGTTCATTATACAAGACTGAATTAGCGTATACAGGCTAAATACCCAATATTTACTTAGCATTAATTAGCGTCAAATATGACTGAGACGCCACACGAGCCTATCTGTACATGCAGTCCGGGAGAGGAAAACAGCATTTTGAATACCATTCTTCAGGATACTGTCAGGATCTGCTGCGAACCGGATTATTTGTATGATGCAATGATCCTGATCTGCAAATGCACTCCGTTGAATCTCCTGAGTGAAACCCGGGGAATCTGTTTATAATGTTGGACAAGACAGGAGGTTCAAATCGTTTCTCATGGACATCGACATTCAATATCTTCTTTTTCTTCAGCAGCTGCGCATGATGCTGGGAGGGCATTTGGATGAAATCTTCAACGGCATCTCAAAGTTCGCTACCGATTTTCTTCCCTTTCTCCCCTATATCATTTACTGGGGTGTTCACCGGAAATGGGGCTATCGCCTTATCAGCATCTATATTATCGGATGCGTGGTAAACGGACTCATCAAGCTGACGGTCTGCGCCTACCGGCCATGGATCCGTTCAAATCTCGTGAAACCGGCGGGGGACTCCAGGGCTGCCGCAACGGGATATTCCTTCCCGAGCGGCCACTCCACCGAAGCTACCGCAATTTACGGAACGACCGCCGTCTGGCAGCGCAGCACTCGCCGCGGCCTTTCTGTCTTCTGCGTGATCATGATCTTTCTGACGGGCTTCTCCCGGAACTTCCTCGGTGTTCATACCCCTCAGGATGTCTTTGTGGGAATCGTCTCCGCCTCACTCGTTATCTTCCTGGTGCTCTGGGTCGAGCAGAAGATCGGAAACAATGCCAAAGCCTATGACTGGCTTACCCTGACCGGCATTCTCGCTGTCATTATCAGCGTTATCTATATCACCACGAAGTCCTATCCATTGGACTATGTGGACGGAAAGCTTCTCGTTGATCCGCTGGTCATGATGAATGATACATTCAAGTCGCTGGGCTGCTTCACCGGATTCCTGATTGCCTCATGGCTCGAACGCCGCAGGTGGCATTACGAGGTTCCCGTCGGCGCCGCCAATCTGCCGCTTATGACCGGTCTGGGCGTGCTGATCCTGATGGCATGGAGGAACATTTTCTCCGCTGCGATCTTCGTTCATTTCTTCGGCAGAAACCTGGGCCACTTCATCGGCTGGGTGATCTTCTCCCTGATCGGCATCCTCCTGTGGCCGATTCTGATCACAAAGGTCTGCAGGGAAGAAAAAAACAAAAAACGACTGAATGCTCAGCCGTGAAATTGCGCATGGCCCGGGAGGAATGAAATTTCTCCCAGGCCCTGCTCAGCGCTTATCCGGAAAAATGACCCTTCAATACTCCGGAAGTTCCATTTTCTTTGAGAAGTCGGGATAATCTGATCTTCCTTATACTTGTTTTGGAGGAAATCGAGGAGGAACGGCGAAAATCCGAGATCCCGGAGACATAAAAAAACCGCATAACCATGCGGGAATCAACTATATATTTACACACGCAGCGATCTGCGTGCGGCTGGCAATATATGACACATCTGCCTGAGCAGATGGAATTGCCTGTATATTACACACCGGATCCATCCGGTGAGACTTGCGTAAAAAAAGTGATTCCTGAGGGACTCGAACCCTCGACCCACTGATTAAGAGTCAGTTGCTCTACCAACTGAGCTAAGGAACCGCACTAAGCAGTGCTAGAAGATAAT
>JAFWOB010000179.1 GCA_017510065.1 Parasporobacterium sp. | reverse complement strand
GACCGACCAGAATAAAAAGAAACCGAATCAATAAATGGAAAGGAAAGAAACAATGAAAAAAGTATTCTGTTTACTTCTTGCCTGCTCCCTGCTGGCAGTCATCCTGACCGGCTGCGGACAGAGCAGCAAGCCGGCTGACAGTACCCAGGCGGCAACGACTGTCGCTGAAACGCAGGCTCCTGCCGAAACGGATGCTGCTGAAACTACAGAAACAGCTGCTCCGGAAGAAACAACGGCAGCTGAAACCGCCGCGGAAACAACGGCAGCCGCTCCTGCCGCTTCCTCAGGACCGAAGACACTGAATGTGTATAACTGGGGAGAGTATATCTCCGACGGAAGCGAAGACAGCTACGACACGGTCAAGGAGTTTGAAAAATGGTATAAAGAGACCTACGGACAGACAGTCAAGGTCAATTACGATACCTACGCTTCCAATGAAGACATGTATTCCAAATTGTCTTCCGGCGCGGTGAGCTATGATGTCGTGATCCCGTCCGATTATATGATCGCCCGGATGGCCAGCGAGAATATGCTGCTGCCTCTGAATTTCGATAACATCCCGGAATATGAAAACATCGACGAAAGTTTCCGGAACCTGTATTACGATCCCGAGAACCTGTATTCCGTTCCCTATGCATACGGCATCGTCGGCATCATATGGAATGCCAACGAGGTTGACGAAGCGGATGCCACAGGATGGGATCTGATGTGGAACGACAAATACACGGGCAAGATCGTGCAGTTCAACAACTCCCGCGATGCCTTCGGTACCGCCATGTATAAACTGGGACTGGATGTGAACAGCGACGACAAGTCCGTCTGGGATCAGGCCCTGGAAGAGCTGAAGGCACAAAGAGGCGTGGTATACAGCTATGTGATGGATGAGATCTTTAATATCATGGAATCCGGAGAAGCGGCTGTAGGCGCGTATTATGCAGGGGATTATTTCACCATGCTGGACGCCCAGGCTCCCAATGTGGATCTTCGGTTCTATTATCCGGATCCCACGAACTACTATATTGACGCCATGTGTATCCCGACCTGCTGTCAGGATCAGGAACTGGCGGAGATCTTTATCAATTTCATGCTGAGCAGGGATGCGGCCGTTGCCAATGCGGAGTATACCTACTATGCATCTCCGAACAGGACTGTTTTCACGGATCCGGAGTATCTGGAGGATCTGGGAGAAGAGACCATTGCGATCCTTTATCCGGAAACAGAGGATTTCGCGCAGCAGTATAACACCTATGCATACAAAAATCTGTCACAGGAACTGCTGGATTATGTCAATACACTCTGGGAAAATGTGAAGATCAACTGACAGGCAAGAGAACAGAATATCAGATACCTGCAAGGTCCTGAACGGCGCTTCCGTTCAGGATCTTTTCATAATGCTCTTCCAGGAAAGCGATCCTGGCTGCGGAAGCAGACTCGTTCGTACCGAATTCGACAGAAGAAGCCGTGAGGTAGGACAGGGTACCTGCGTCCGTGACGGTCGGCTTCAGCACAAGATAATACCTGCCGTTCTCAGGAGATTTGTACAGGGAACTTTCGCCTGCAAAAACGGCATTGACAAAGCGGGCATAGCAAAGGACATCCTTCAGCTCCCGGAAAGAGATCAGGCATTCCGCCGGTGTCTGTGCCGCCTTCAGAGCTTCCCTGGCAAGATCGCCCAGCTGAAGGAAACCGTCATGAGGCGTTTCCGAAGGAACAAATGTATCCTCGGATCCGTCACGGCTGAACAGTTCACGAAGATTGGCAAGGCTGGAGAACCGGGTATCCACTTCCTCCGGATCTTCGACTTTGGTGATCATCAGGATGATGCAGTCCATGGAAACCGGGATCGCCTCGATCATGATCGGCAGGTCATTGGCGTCAAAACCGAATTCCAGGTTGGCCTGATCCATCATATCCCGGAACAGATTGTTCGCCTTTTCCGTTCCATATGCCAGCTCGCTGATCTTCAGCTGCCGGGACGCCAGATCGGAACGGGTAAGGGTGCATTTTATCTGATTGTCGCTTATCTTTTCTATCTTCATAAACTGTCCGAACAAATCGATTTGTAGTATACGAATATACGCAAAAAAGCTTGAAATGTCAACATAAAAATAGTATAGTGATGCTGCACATCATCGAACAGATCCGGATCAGGATTCTTATTTTTCATGTATGTTTTTTGAATACGGCGGCAGAACCGGAAGACGAAGGGATATTGTCACGAAGCACCGGCCCTTTTTTGCTGCGCCTTGCGGTTCTGCGAAAAGCCGTTTGATGTCCGATCAAAGGAGGATCTTAAATGACAGATTATGAGAAGATGCAGTATATCCAATATATGCAGATGAAAGATGAACTTGATAATGTAGCCTACAACGGGATCAGGCTGAAACTGGACGGGTGTTTCTCGGACGCGCATTCCATAGCCGCCATGTGCGTATTTCATGAAGAGAGCGACTATCTTCGGGATTACAGAAGAGATGATACAGGAGCTGTCGCGGAGCTGAATTTCGATAAAGTCCAGAGGGAAGAAGACCTCTGATAATGCCTGGCTGGGGGCATGAAAGCCGTTTTTGTTGTATTTGCGGCAAGTCAATGTTATAATCACATGTACTTTTAGCGTGGAAAGGAATGTGTATGAACGCACCGAGACGACCCAGAAGAAGAGCCGGGATGGGATATTTTACCATACTGCTGATCATTTTGATCGTGTTTGCGGCAGCAGGGGTATTTGTTTCACGGAGGTTTGCTCCGTCCAAGACCCAGGCGAATCTTCTTGCCTATTATAATCTTACCGCATACGAAAGCGCCGGCAGAGCAGCCGCCGGCGGTGACGAACTTGCGATCGTGATCAATGACGAGATCCTGGATGAGGAGGATACGCCTTATTTCCGGGCGGTCCGTTCTGACGGGGATGTATATGTGGAATTCACGATTGTCCGGAATTATCTGGATGAGCGGTTTTACCTGGATAAAAATGAAGGCCTGGTCATTATGACCAATGCGCTGGATTCCATTATCGCGCCGGTGGAAAGCAACTGGTATACAGCGGAAGGCGAAGACCGGGATGCCGGATATGTCATTGCCAGATATATCAATGACAGCGTTTACCTGAACATGAAGTTTGTAAAAGAGCATTCCGCGGCTGATTATGAGGTCTTCAGCGATCCGGCCAGGATTTATATCCGCAATATGGCCGGAACCGCGGATTACGTAAACGCCGGTTCCAATACCAAACTCAGGGCATCCGCAACCAAAAAAGCTTCTATCGTGGCGGATATCAGCAAAGGCGACAAACTGAAGGTCCTGGATATCGAGGACGGCTGGTATGAGGTGATCGATGAGCGCGGCTATATCGGTTATGTGGCGGAAAAAGCCGCCGGCGGGATCTATTCGGAAGAAGCTGTTTCCGAATACACGGAACCGGAATACACGCATATCCTGATGGACGAACCCATCAGTATGGCGTGGCACGGCATCTATTACTATGACAGCAATTATTATGTATCGGATTATACGACCAATATGAAGGGCATCAATGTCATGGCGCCCACATGGTTTTTGTTCCTTGATTATGACGGGAATATCCTGTCCTATGCCAACCAGGATTATGTGGATTTCTGCCACGAAAACGGATGGAAGGTCTGGGCGGTCCTGGAGGATATGGACGGACTTCCCTGTGATGAGATCATTACCTTTACCTCCAAACGGCAGAGAGCCATCAGCCAGATCATTGATGAATGTCTGTATTACGGGATTGACGGGATCAATGTGGATATTGAGCTGATCTCTTCTTCGGAAGGACTGGATTTCATCCAGTTTATCCGGGAACTCTCCGTGGCATGCAGGCAGAACAAACTGGTATTGTCAGTAGACGATTATACGCCATACAGCTACAACGCATACCGCCATACGGCAGAACAGAGCAGGATCTGTGATTATGTTACCGTTATGGCATATGACGATTATGTGGGCGGCTCCGTTCCCGGTCCCAATGCCGGGATCCCATTCCTGGAAGAAGTTATGAGCGTCTGCCAGGATGTGGTGGATATGGACCGGCTGGTCGTTGGTCTGCCGTTCTATTCAAGGCTCTGGTATCAGAACAAAGACGGTACGGTGGGCAGAGAGACCGGGGATATGAACTTCATGGAAGAGTATGTAGCGGAGCGTGAACTGACCTTCACCTGGCTCTCAGACGTCGGATACGATTATGCGGAATACGAGTCGGAAGAATCAACGGCACTGATCTGGTATGAAAACGCCAGATCACTGGAAGCCAAGCTTAATGTTCTCAGCAGATATGAGATCGCAGGTGTGGCTTACTGGAGACTGGGACAGGAAACAGCGGATGTGTGGGATACGCTGGAACGCTTCTATTAACTGGTTCCCGCAGAAGATGCATTTTTCGGGACAGCTGCACCTGGCGGCTGTCCCTGCTTATTTCAGAAAGGATCTTCGATGACAAGAGAAGAAAAATACATGAAGGAAGCGCTTCACCAGGCGAAGAAAGCCCAGCTGATCGGGGAAGTCCCCATCGGCTGTGTGATCGTGTATCAGGACCGGATCATCGGCAGAGGATATAACCGGAGAATGAAAGACAAAACGGCTCTTGCCCATGCGGAGATCACGGCGATCCGGAAAGCCAATAAGATCATAGGAGACTGGAGGCTGGACGGCTGCGAGATCTATATCACGCTGGAGCCCTGCCCCATGTGTGCCGGCGCCATTGTCCAGTCCAGGATTGCCGATGTTTATATCGGAGCCATGAATCTCAAAGCGGGTTGCGCGGGAAGCATCCTCAATCTGCTGGAAGAACAGCGCTTTAACCATTGCTGCAGGGTCCGGACCGGGCTTCTGAAAGAGGAGTGCTCGGAAATACTGACATCCTTTTTCCGGCAGCTGAGACTAAAATCTTGACTGATCTGCCGGCGTCGATTATAATCAACGTTGCCTCGGTGGCGGTATTAGCCCTGGGTCCAATGCAATGGAAATCCATGAACCGTGTCAGGTCGGGAACGGAGCAGCACTAAGTGGAACCTTTCATGTGACGTTGGGAAGCCTGGGAGCAGCTGCTGCCGGGGCGTTTTTACATTAAGGCAGCCGGACGGAACAAGGAAGCCTGCCGGAAACGGTGTTCCGGTGAGCAGTCTCCCTGGCCAGGTCCGGGGAAATACATATCAGGAGAAAAGTTATGACGATCGCGGAAGAGAGCTTAAAGCTGCACGAGGAAAAAAGAGGGAAGATCGAAGTGATCTCCCGGGTACCGGTAAACGGAAAGGAAGACCTGTCCCTGGCCT
>JAFWOB010000028.1 GCA_017510065.1 Parasporobacterium sp. | reverse complement strand
TTTTAGAACCTCCTTCTGTTTTTCTGAATATCGATCATCAGAATCTTACTATGCAATACGCTGAAAAACAATTATGAAAATTCATAATGTTGAACAATTTACAAGAAAACCCCTTTTTGATAGTATGATTACGAAAACGTTATAGATACGGTTTTTCGGGGTTTAGCAACAGTTTCTTTGAAAACATTCGACAACGTTTTAGGAAACCGGAGTGAGGAAAGGACGTTCAGATGGCCACACTCAAACAGATCGCAGAACGCTGCGGCGTTTCGCTCTCTACCGTCAGCAAAGCGCTTAACGGCGCAGAGGATGTAAGCCGGGATACGATGCTTCGCATCCGTGAAGTGGCGAAAGAGATGGGCTATATGCCTAACGCTGCCGCCAGGGCGCTGAAGACCAGCCGCTCCTATTGCTTCGGTCTGCTGATGGCCGATTCTGTGTCCGCGGATATGCCGCACGAGTTTTTCGTCAGGATCATCGTCAGTTTCAAAAGCAGGGCTTCTGAACTCGGTTATGACATTATCTCCATCAGCAATCATCTGGGCGGAAGGAAGATCGACTATGCCGAGCACGCCCGCTACCGTAATTGTGACGGAATCCTGGTAGTTGCCGGAAATGAAACTGACAATGCCGTCATTCCGGAACTGGTGGATTCGGGGATCCCGGTAATCTGCATTGACTATGGCATCAAAGGCTGCGGAAGCGTCTGTTCCGACAATACGCAGGGAATGAAAGAGCTGGTCAATTATGTCATCAGCTGCGGTCATCGCAGGATCGCCTTTATCACCGGGCATGATACGATGGTGACACGGACTCGTATCGAAGCTTTCCGGACTGTCTGTGAGGAGAATGGGATCGATGTCCCGGAAGAGTATCTGGTTCCTGCTCTTTTTCATGCTCCGGAACTCTCAGAGCGCATCACCAGACAGCTGCTTTCTCTTAAGACGCCGCCTACCTGCATCCTTTACCCCGATGATCTGTCCTGTATCGGAGGGATGAACGAACTGGAACGCATGGGCATTTCCATCTCGAAGGATATCAGTATCGCCGCTTATGATGGGATTGATATCTGCCAGACTTTTCATCCCAAGCTGACCACGATCCGTCAGAATGCGGAGACCATGGGCAGCTGTGCAGCGGAGGAACTGGTCCGCGCCATCGAAACCGGTGACAGTTACGATTGCCGGCGGATCCTGATCCAGGGTACGCTGCTTCGCGGAGAAACGGTCCGCACTCTCTAATTGTAGCAATTGGTGGAAACACCTATATTTAAAAACAGTGAGGAGGATAACCACATGAAAAAATTACTAGCATTGTTGCTCGCCGCGGCACTTGTTATGTCGCTTGGCACTGTTGCCTTTGGCGCTGAGGCTGACGTCAGCGAGCTGCCCCGTGAGGAGACTCTGTATTTTGCAGGTCAGCAGTGGGGCACCGTTCTGAGCTGGAACGTCATGGGCACCAACCAGAACAACTCCATGACCATTGCCGGCGGTCCTTCGGGATACCGCACACTGATGTTTGAGACCCTGTTCATGTACAACTTCATGAACGGCGACATCATCGGCCTGCTTGCCGACAGCTATGAGTGGAGTGAAGATCTGACGCAGGTCTCTGTGGTCCTGAAAGAAGCTGCAAAATGGTGTGACGGAACACCTGTGACCGCAGCAGACGTTGCCAAGACCTGGGATGTCAGCGTTCAGGTCGGCAATACAACCGGTTCAACCTATGGCGCATACATCGACGCTATTGAGCCTACCGGCGACAAGACTTTTGTTATCAAGGCGAAACTTGATGAAGAGGGACGTCCTGTTAACCCGCTGAAGGTTACAGACTTCCTGACCGGTGCTCCGATCGCTCAGGCAGCATGGATCGATACTCTGGTTGAGCGTAACGGCGGCGACGCTGTCTCCATCCTGAACGATCCGGGTGATGACGTCGTGTGGTCCGGCCCTTATACCAAATACTATGCAGATGACCAGAAGGTCGTTCTGGTACGTGATGACAACTACTGGGGACAGGATGAGTCCATGTGGGGCAAGCTGCCTGTTCCGAAGTACATCGCTCATACCATCTATGCTGATAACCCGGCTGGTGAGCTGGCTCTGAAGGCTGGTGAAGTAGATGTCTGCCAGCAGTTCATTGGAAACATCCAGGATCTGTGGCTCAAAGATGGTCTGCCGATTTCTACCTACTATGAAGAAGCTCCTTACGGAGTCTGCCTGACTATGCCTACTGCATGGTACAATATGAACATGCCTGTGCTGGCTGAGAATCCGGCACTGCGCAAAGCTATCGCAATCGCTGTTGACTATGACACTATCATTGCCAATGCAATGACCAACCAGAGCCCGAGCTTCGCTGATGTTCCGCGTTCTCTGATGAACCCGACCGATGGTGAGCAGGCTCTGTACAACCACGACGCTGTTGCTGATCTTCAGTGGGCCGGCAACGACATCGAAGGCGCCATCGCTCTTCTGGACGAGGCAGGCCTTGTTGATACTGATGGTGACGGATGGCGTGAGTACAACGGCGAGAAGATCTCCCTGAACGCTGTCTGCCCGAACGGCTGGACAGATTGGCAGGCTTCCATGGAAGTCGTTGCTGCTGCCGGCGACAAGATTGGCGTAGAGATCACCACACTGTATCCGGAATGGGATATCTACCAGACCGTATTCACCAACCCGAACCAGACTGAATACGCAATCTTCATGTGGTCTCCCGAGGCTGCTTCTCCGTCCAACCCGTGGACTCGTGTCAACCAGTTCCTGGGCAAGGATTATGTTGGTGTTGAGAACAACTGGAGCGGCAACTGGGGCCAGTATGTAAACGAAGAAGCGGATGCTATCATCAAGCAGATCCCGCTGACCACCGATGAAGCTGAACTGATCGATCTGTACACCAAACTGACAGAGATCTATCTGACTGAAGTTCCGAGCTTCTCCCTGATGTATCGTCCTTCTCTGTTCCACGCTGTAAATGAGAGCGTATGGACAAACTTCCCGGCTGGCGACGACGGCCGTGAGATTCCGCCTGCAGACTGCACAGACGGCTATGGTATTGCTGCTCTGTACGATCTGGAACTTGTTGGATAAAACCATTGTTTGATAGCGGCCATGCTTCCCTGTGGGGGGCATGGCCCCTTTCTTTATCAAGAAAGAGGAACGCAGAATGAAAGGCTATCGAAAGTATTTCGGCAAAAAAATCCTTTGGTTTTTTATTACTCTGATTGCCGCTGTGATTTTGAATTTTGTCCTGCCGCGTATGATGCCGGCCGATCCTGTTTCCGCCATTACGGGAAAGATGGCCTCAGGTATGACCGACGCCTCAGCCGTGCAGGAAATCTATAAAAGATATGAGGCTGAATTCGGAACCAACAAGTCATTGCCGGAGCAGTTCTTCATCTTTGTGAAGAATATGCTGCATGGTGATCTGGGAACGTCTTTCAGCCAATACCCGCGTAAAGTAAGCGATATCATCTCCAGCGCCATTATCTGGACCATATGTCTGCAATTGCCTGCGATCCTGGTCGGCTGGCTTCTGGGCAACATACTTGGCGCCCTGGCGGCGTATATCCGCAAGGGCTTTGACAAAGTATTGCTGCCCGTGGCAGTGTTTTTAAGCAATGTGCCGGCCTTCGGTATGGCAGTGACGCTGCTGGTCATCTTTGCGGTCAATCTTAAGGTTGCGCCTATTGCGGGCGGCTATTCCTTTGACATGATCCCGAACTTCAGCTGGAGTTTTATCAAATCCGTTATTTCCCATTATCAGCTTCCGTTCTGGTCCATCGTGCTTGTTTCCATCGGCGGACAGGCGATCGGTATGCGCTCCATGTCCATCTATGAGCTGAATGCCGATTATGTCAAATACGCCCGTTTCCTCGGCATCAAGGATCGCAAGATTGTCGGATATGTGTTCCGCAACGCCATGCTCCCGCAGGTGACGGGGCTCGCTCTTTCGATTGGTACCATGATCGGCGGCGCGCTGGTTGCGGAGATCATTTTCTCCTATCCCGGCCTTGGAAGTACGATGTATTCCGCTGTCACCGCGGCGGACTATCCGCTGATCTCTGCTACGACACTGATCATCACGATCATGGTGCTGGTAGTGACTTTCGTGCTGGATATTATTTACGGTTTTATCGATCCGCGCGTCAAAGCTGCGCAGTTCGACGCTTAAGGAGGGAACAGTTATGAAAAATACACTTCGTCAGGTTTTCCACTCCTCCAAGTTCCTGGTAGGCTTCATTCTGTTTGTGCTGATCCTGCTGACGATCTGGATCTATCCTTTCCTCAATCCGGGAAATCCTCTTGAAATGATCGGTGTGGGAACCTTTGCCAAACCAGGCACTTACGTGTCGGTATACGATGCCCTGAATACCGGGACCGAGACGCTGCGTCTGCCGGATGCGGATGATAAGCGTGTCGACCAACTGCTCAGCGATGCGGACCGCGTTTCTATGCTGGAATGGTTTGACATCATGGAGATCGACGTGTCCGATCTGGACGCTACCGATACGGAAGCTTTGCTGGATCTGTGGTTCGAGCATTATGACCAATCCATAAAACCCAAGGGAATGACGCAGGCGAAACGCAATTTCTACAAGCGTCTGGACAATTCTGTCCGGCAGATCCGTTCGGCGGATACGCTGAAGATCATGCATCCGGAAGAGGGTGAACTGGTAGAGCGGGGCTCCATCAATAAAACAGACTATGTCAACGTAGGCGATGTGGCCAATGTAAAACTCCTGCCTTTAGGTACCGACAACTTCGGCCGGGATGTTTTGAAGGAAATGGTCTCTGCCACAGGAACTTCCATCGTTATCGGACTGATCGCAGGCATTGTTGCCACACTGATCGGTCTGACATTGGGACTTCTTGCCGGTTATGTAGGCGGCTGGGTAGATGACATTATCATGTTTATCACCAATATCTTCACTGTGATCCCCGGCTTCGTCCTGTTGATCCTGATCTCCTATTCCATCGGACAGGAACAGCGTGGAGCCAGCGTTGTTGCTATCGTCATCGGTCTTACGAGCTGGACCTGGACGACACGTTCGGTCCGTTCCCAGGTCATCAGCCTCAGAAACCGTGATCATGTCAATTTATCCAAGCTCTCCGGGCACAGTCTCGTGCGCATTGTTGCCACCGATATTCTGCCCTACATTGCTTCCTATGTGGTCATGGCCTTCATCCTGCAGGTATCCTCAGGCATCCTGGCAGAAGCACAGCTTTCGCTGTTAGGCCTGGGGCCTAAGACGACTGTCACCCCCACACTGGGTCTGATGATGAACTGGGCGATGCTTTACTCCGCACATACCAATGGCTCCTGGTGGGCTTATTTCCCCGTGATCCTCACCATCACACTCATCTCGTTCTCTTTGAACCTGATGAATACCGGCCTGGATCAGGTGTTCAACCCCACGCTGCGGGATTAAGGAGGATGCTATGGGAAAAGTCATATTAGAAGTTCATGATCTTAAAACAAAATATGTCACCCGTTTTCGCGAGGACGTGTACGCCGTGGACGGCGTGTCCTTCAAGATCGAGGAGGGAAAGTCCCTGGGCGTGGCAGGAGAATCGGGATGCGGCAAGTCCACGCTGGCTCTGAGTATGATGGGATATTATTTCCCGCCGCTGCATTATATCAGTGGAGACATCATTATTGACGGCAAGAATATTTCCGGCCTCGATCCAGATGTCGTCCGGAAGACCATTCTCGGTACGGAGATCGCCTATATTCCGCAGGCAGCTATGAATGCGCTCAACCCTACCCAGAAGATCATCCGCTTTGTAGAGGATGTAATCCGTGCCCACAATCCCAAGGCAGATAAGAAAGAGATCCGGGAACGGGCACAGACCCGTTTTGCGGAGCTGGGACTGCCGAAAGAGGTGCTGGACAAGCATGCTGTAGAACTCTCCGGCGGTATGAAGCAGCGTACGGTCATCGCGGTGTCTACCATCCTTTCCCCCAAAGTGCTGATCGCGGATGAACCATCCAGCGCACTGGATGTGACCAGCCAGAAAATGGTTATTAAAATGATGCGGGAACTGATGGAAAAGGGATACATTAAGTCCATGCTCTTTATTACCCATGAGCTGCCGCTGCTGTACAACGTGACCGATGATATCATGGTCATGTACGCAGGTCAGATCGTGGAGCGAGGTTCGGCAAGGGAGATGGTCTTTGACCCGATCCATCCCTATTCGCACGGTCTGATGGGCTCAATCCTCGTACCGGAAGAGGGAACGAGGGGGACGACCCTCACCGCTATTCCGGGCACTCCGCCGAATCTGAAGAAACCGCCTCAGGGCTGCCGCTTTGCAGAACGCTGCCGCTATGCTACGGATGAATGCCGTTACCACAGTGTACCGGAAAAGCAATTCGACGAGGGGCGCGGCTACTGCTGCCGACTGAGTGTGGACCAATTGCGGGAGGCGTACAAAAATGAGTGAAACGAGAGAACGCAAAGATTATACAAACAGCCCGCTCTGTCTCTCAGGACGGGGCGTAACCAAGATCTTCGGGTTGGGAGATAAAAAGACCGTTGCGGTGGATCATGTGGATTTTGATTTCCATGAAGGTGAGTTCGTCTCTATCGTGGGAGAATCCGGAAGCGGCAAGACCACGCTTTCCAAAATGCTGCTTGGTCTTATCAACACCTCTGAAGGCGAGATCCTGTTTCAGGGCAAACCGAGGAACATTTCCAGCGGGCGGAAAAAACGGGAATACTGGAAGGGAATCCAGGCTATTTTCCAGGATCCTTTCTCTTCCTTCAACGTCTTTCATAAGATCGACAGCGTACTTCTCGACTGCATCAATATGCGCGGCGGCCGTATGCTGAGCCATGAGAAAAAAGTTGAGATGATGACGGAAGCCTGCAGCTTTGTGAATCTGAAATTCGCGGAACTGACCAATAAGTATCCCTTCGAGCTTTCCGGCGGACAGATGCAGCGTCTGATGATCGCACGTATTTTCCTGCTGAAACCCAGGATCCTGCTGGCGGATGAACCGACCAGTATGGTGGACGCCTGCTCCCGTGCCACGATCCTGGATATGCTGCTGGATCTGCGGGATGAAACGGGTATGACCATTATCTTCATTACCCATGATATCGGTCTGGCTTATTATATCTCAGATACGGTCTATATCATGGAGCATGGCCGTTTTGTGGAATACGGGAAGGCGGATGAAGTCATTCTCAATCCGCAGGCGGCTTACACCAAGCGCTTGATCAGCGATGTTCCCAAGATCCACGAAGAGTGGGATCTTTCCACCGTGGAACTGAAAGCAGAATGATCAGGATGTTTCGCAGCTGTTGAAACTCATCCGGGGATTGTGCCGCAAAGACGGCTCTCCCCGGATATTACTAATAAGGGGTATTTTTATTATGGATATCAAAAAACTTATATCCCAGATGACACTGGAAGAAAAAGCCGGACTGTGCTCCGGTGCTGATTTCTGGCACACCAAGGCTTTGGAACGACTGGGCATTCCCGCTACCATGGTCAGCGATGGGCCTCACGGTCTCAGAAAACAGGACGAAGAAGCCGATCATCTCGGTATCAATGACAGCATTAAGGCAGTCTGTTTTCCGGCAGCCAGCGCTACGGCTGCATCTTTTGACAAGGCGCTCCTTTGCCGGATGGGAGAGGCGATTGGCGACTCCTGCCAGCACGAAAAACTCTCCGTGGTCCTGGGGCCGGCTGTGAATATTAAAAGATCGCCCTTATGCGGCCGGAATTTCGAATATTTTTCCGAGGATCCCTATCTGGCGGGAAAACTCTCGGCTTCTTTTATCCACGGGGTGCAGAGCCGCAATGTAGGCACCAGTATCAAGCATTTTGCGGGCAATTCCCAGGAACATCGCCGTATGAGTTCCTCTTCAGAGATTGATGAACGGACCCTTCGAGAGATCTATCTAGCTGCTTTTGAGACTGCAGTAAAAGAGGAACAGCCCTGGACGGTCATGTGTTCCTACAACCGTCTGAATGGGATCTATGCTTCGGAGAATCCCTGGCTGCTGACAGAAGTCCTCAGGGACGAATGGGGATTTGAAGGCTATGTGATGAGCGACTGGGGCGCCGTCTCTGACCGTGTCGCAGGCGTAGCGGCAGGTATGGATCTTGAGATGCCCTCATCCAACGGAATCAATGACCGGAAGATCGTGGAAGCTGTACAGTCAGGAAAACTGGACGAAAGCCTGCTGGATCAGGCTGTGGAACGGATCCTGAAGATCGTCTTTCGATATACAGAAAATGCAAAGCCTGAAACCGAATGGGACAAAGAAGCGCAGCATCTTCTGGCTGCAGAGATCGCGGCAGACTGCATGGTGCTTCTCAAAAATGAGGGTTCTGTGCTGCCTCTCAGCCCTGATGAGGAGATCGCCTTTATCGGCGAATTCGCTGAAAAGCCCCGTTTTCAGGGCGGCGGCAGTTCTCATATCAACTGTTTTAAGACTACCAGCGCGCTGGAAGCTGCCAAAGGACTGCACATTACCTATGCCCAGGGCTACAGCGTTGAAACGGACAGTGCCGATGAGGCACAGATCGCAGAAGCTGTTGCTGCTGCAAAGAAGGCCAAAGCAGCAGTCGTTTTTGCCGGGCTGCCCGACGTCTATGAGTCGGAAGGGTATGACCGCAGTCATATGCGTATGCCGGAATGCCAGAACCGCCTGATCGAGGCGGTGGCAGCGGCAAACCCCAACACAGTAGTGGTGCTTCATAACGGCTCGCCTGTGGAGATGCCCTGGCTCGGGAAAGTCAAAGCTGTACTGGAGGCTTATCTGGGCGGTCAGGCAGTAGGTATTGCGACAGTCCGGGTGCTGTTTGGTGAAGTGAATCCTTCCGGCAGACTGCCGGAGACCTTCCCCAGAAAGCTCTCAGACAACCCCTCCTATCTGTTCTACGGAGGAGAGGGCAACATTGCCGAGTATCGTGAAGGAGTATTTGTCGGTTACCGTTATTACGACAGGAAAGAAATGGAAGTGCTGTTCCCCTTCGGGCATGGTCTGAGTTACACCAGCTTTGAATTCTCCAATCTGCGCCTGAGCGCCGGGAACATCTCGGATCAGGAGACAGTAACTGCTACCGTCACGGTAAAAAATACCGGCGATCGGGCAGGAAAGACGGTTGTTCAGCTCTATGTAGGCGATGAGGAGAGCAGTGTATTCCGGCCGGTCCGCGAACTGAAAGGGTTTGAAAAAGTGGAACTTCAGCCCGGCGAGACGAAGGATGTAAGCTTTATCCTGGATAAGAGATCTTTTGCTTACTGGAATACACAGATCCATGACTGGTATGTGGAGAGCGGAACTTTCTCCGTGGAGATCGGATATTCCTCCCGGGATATTGCGCTCCAGGCAAAAGTCCATGTACAGTCTACCACGGAATTGCCCAGACATTATACAATGGACAGCATCTTCATGGATCTGTTGGCAGATCCTAAGGCGACGACCATTCTGAAACCCCTGCTTGACAGCATGCGGGAAGTCTTTGAACCTGCATCTGCGGAGGAAAGCACCGAAGCGGCCAAAGAAGCAATCTCAGATGAAATGTCCCTGGCGATGATGAATTACATGCCGCTTCGCGGGATCTTAAGCTTCGGCGGTGATGAAAACACAGCCAGGATGCTGGAACAGATCCTGAGCCAATTGAACGGGAACTGATTATGTGTAAGAAATATTATCATGTCTGAGAAACGATCTGCCTTGGAATCGAACCGTGCCCTGTACAGACGGATCGCGCAGCTTACCTGGCCGATCGTTCTGCAGAATCTGCTCAGCGCGGCTGTTACCTCCGCGGATGTGGTCATGCTCAACTTCGTGGGGCAGGCACACATCTCCGCGGTTTCATTGGCTGCGCAGTATGCCTCTGTGCTGTTCATGGTCTTTTATGGTCTCGGTACCGGAGCGACGATGCTTTGTTCTCAATATTACGGTAAGGGCGATCTGCGCGCCATTGAGGTCGTGGAGGGGATCGCCCTCAGGTTTTCCCTTCTGATCTCAGCAGTGGCAGCTCTGGCCGCCTTTCTGATCCCGCAGCAGATGATGCGTCTGTTTACACCGGATCCGGAACTGATCAGTATCGGCGCCGGGTACCTCAGGATCGTAGGGGTTGCTTATCTGTGCTGGGGTATCACGGAGATCTATCTGTCGGTCCTTCGAAGCGTGGGGCGTGTAGCTATTGCAACAGCGCTTAACACGGTTGCCTTCTCACTCAACATCCTGCTTAATGCTGTGTTTATTTTTGGCCTGTTCGGAGCACCGAAGATGGGGGCGAAAGGGGTGGCACTAGCCACCTCTTTAAGCCGTCTTGTGGAACTGGCGCTGTGTCTGATCGTATCCCATAAGAGCCGCGACGTAAAGCTGCGGTTTAAGTATCTGTTCCTGCGAAACCGGGTGCTTTTGAAGGACTTTTTCAGGATGGCGCTGCCTGCGCTCGTGAATGATGTGAGCTGGGGACTTGCTTTTTCCATGTACTCCGTGATCATAGGACAGTTTCTCGGCACAGACATGGTGGCAGCCAACTCGTTTGTTTCCCAGGTACGCAGCTTTGCCACGGTGCTTTGCTTCAGTCTGGCCAGCGGCGGGGGCATTCTGCTGGGTCATCTGATCGGAGGTGGTCAGATGGAAGATGCGGATCATGCAGCTTCTGCCATCATGAAGCTGACCGTGATCACCGGTCTGATCGGCGGGGTGCTGATCCTGCTGACCATGAATCCTGTACTTTCCTTCGCTAAGCTTACGGAAACAGGGAAAGGGTATCTTCGCATCATGTTGTTCATCAATTCCTATTATGTGTTAGGCGCGGCTGTGAATACTTCCCTGATCGCAGGGGTCTTCCGTGCCGGCGGGGACAGCCGGTTCGGTATGATCTGTGATACGATCGACATGTGGTGCTATGCGGTGCCTTTGGGTTTTCTTGCCGCTGCCGTGCTGAAACTGCCCCCGATGTGGGTGTATTTTCTGCTGTGTACGGATGAATTTGTCAAATGGCCCTGGGTGATCCGGCATTACAGAAGCAAAAAATGGCTTAAGAATATTACGCGGGACGATCTGTTTTCCGATCCCGCCG
>JAFWOB010000178.1 GCA_017510065.1 Parasporobacterium sp. | reverse complement strand
CCTGACCCGCTGCAGCTCCTTATTGATAAAAATGGAAGCTTTTCCTTCCGCCAGGCTTTCTTCAGAAATATCCACACAGTCCCAGGTCAGGCCGAGCAGCTCACCAATTCGCAGTGAACAGGAAAATGCAAGATTGATCGCAAGCTTCAGGCGTTCATCTTCACATACCTCAAGTGCATGGAACAATGTGTCAGCGTCCCAGATATCGCGTGTTTTTTTCTCCACCTTCGGAACAGTTGCCAGCTGTGCAGGATTCTTTTCTATCAGTTCCCACTTCATAGCCTGTGTAAAAGCACTGTTTAAGAGCTTATGTACTCTCCGCACTGTCCCCGGCGTAACAAAACTGTCTCTTTTCCCGGGTGTTTGCCGCTTCGTATATTGCTTATCCGTGCACCGGATGACCGCCTTTGTCTGCAGAAGAGACATATAGTATTTTTCCAGGACTCTCGGCGTCACTTCGGAAAGCTTCATCGGGCCGATAATGGGATTGATGTAGTTTTTGATCAGACCGGTACTGCCTTCGTACATGGACATGGACCAGGTGTTTTTGCCGTAGAGGGAAACATATTCCCGAAGCAGCTCCTCGACCGTTTTGCATTTGGGAATCACAAGGCTGCCAAGCTCCTGTCTGTATTCAATTTCTGCCTTTCGCCGTTTGGCCTCTTCCTTCGTCTTAAAAGACTCCCATTTCTGCTTTCTCCTGCCGTCTTCAGAGTCGTAAAGATAGACGACATAGTACCGATTCTTCTTTTGAACAATTGATGCCATATTTCCTGCACCTCCTTATGATTCAGCAAAGCGCTTCTGCTGCTCAAGCCACCAGGAAATATTTTCTCTGCGGATTATATAGCTGGCGCCGTACTTCTTCGCTGCGAGCTTCCCTTCCCGGATCAGCCGCCGGACCTCATCGGGCGTAAGATCCATAAGAACTGCCGTTTCCCGGACGTTATAGCTGGGCTTGTCCGGATCGACCTCAAGACGCGGAGCTTCCTTTTTCTTTTCTGCCATCCGAATCTCTTCCAGTTCTTCCGGCGTCCGATCCGACAGCTTCCGGTATTTTGACTGCCCTGCATACCACCGCTCGAAGCTCTCACGTGTGATCCTTTTCTTATCCGCAATGATCACAAAGTCAAACGCATCCCGATTCTCCTTCCTTTCAAGGATATTGTAGACTTCATCCCTCTCGATATAGAGCTCCTTTGCCATTTCCGGCATCGTCAGGGTCTCTGCCTCAAGCGCAGCATCCTTCTCACGGTCTTCCTGTGTCCGGTGCTTGTTCTGGGATGCATACCATTTTTCAAAATCCGATTTTCGGATCCGCGTCCACGTCTCAGCCTTGAAAGTCGGGATCTGATCCCTCCTGATCAGGTAATACACGGACGTGTTGTCAAGGGAAAGCATATCTGCGATCTCCTGCACGGAATAGGAATTTGCCCTCAGTTCTTCTCCGGGCGGCGGTCCGTTCACCTTTTTGCGCTTGGTCTGGTTGGCATACCATTTCTCAAAGCTTTCAATCACGACCCTCATCTTTCCATTCACCATGATCGTCTCGAAGCAGTTCTTATGTACCAGCCAGTAGGGTTCCGTCTTCCCGAGGCCCAGCATTTTCCCCATCTCTGCGACAGACATTGTGGTTTTCTTTTCATCCGGCATTTTCAGTTCCTCCTCTCAAAGATATATCCAGGCCGCACGGCCTGGATATAACCTATCAACCCTTCTTCGGAATTGTTAGGATGTCGATTCCGCTGTTTTGCCGAAACGAGATCCTTGACAGATTTCAGGCAGTATGATTCAGCCATTCATCAAAACTTTTCCTCGAGATCCGGTAACCGGAACGGCCGACCCTGATCCATCGGAATTCCTTTTTCTTCAGAAGGTTGTAAACGCTTCTCTTGCTGATCATCAGGATAGCCTCCAGATCCTCCACTGTATAACAACGGTTTTCCGGAACGGTACCCGCCTCATCCGCATTTACTTCAAAATCTGCATTATCCTGTTTTTCCATCTCTTTCTCATCTATTCTCATCTCGTTCATTTGTCGTCCTCCTCATCGGTATTTATGTCTTTACGGCGCTTCGACCGTCTCCGGGATATACATTCCCAGGCTGATCTTCAAGTAATCATCGATCTCGCTGAGCTGTTCCTTCGTCAGCTTTCCGAGATAGCCTTTGATCCGGCTCTTGTCGATCGTCTTGATCTGTTCAAACTCGACCATCGAGGGAGCCGCAAGCGCACGGTTGTTTTTAATCAGATAATGGGTCGGCTGGTTCAGTTTCTTGATCTGCGTCGTCATCGGCGCCACGATCAGGGTGGGGCAGTAGAAGTTCCCGTCATTATTCTGCAGGACCAGTACCGGCCGCGTGCCTCCCTGCTCCGATCCGGTAAATGGATTCAGGTTTGCCAGGTAAATATCGCCTCTCCGGAAGAACCATCCGGGTCTTAATTCTCTTGTTCTCATGGGCTGTTCCTCCGATCAGTATTTCTGTGGAAGCGCGTTTTTCCGGCTGCTTCCGTTGTACATGAGCCATACCTGGTTCAGATATTTCTTGTAACCGGCCAGGTTCAGGCCGCTTGCTTTGCCTTCCCTGTAAATGTGAAGCGGATCGTATCGCTTCAGTCGGCTTATCAGCCGCTTCGGGTCATATTCATCATGGTAAAGATCCACGAAAGCGGATATCCCTTGCACGTTCTCTCTTCGGAATGAATCCGGCGCTCCGTTCCAGGCATCCAGGATGACCTGCAGCATCTCCATGTAGCGTTCCGCGCCGAGCTTCTGAAAAGCAGTGTAAGCAGTGCTGATACAGGGAAGCCGTTTCTTGCCTTTGTCCTGCCCGTAATCCAGACGGAGACCGACGGCCTCGGTCGCATCTTTGAACTGGATCGCTTCCGGATCACCTCCAAAGATTCTGGCCCGGATCTTCACGCCGGCGGATAGTTTTGCGGAAGCGCCGGTCTGCTGTGCGAAGAGAAGCGCTTCATCCTTATCCGACATTCCGAAATACACTTTGCAGCGTACTTTAAGGTCCTGGTTGTCATTGCGGAGCTTTCTGGCAGCGATGGTGTGCTGGCCGTCAAACACGTAATAGTGGCCGCCCCGATAGCTGACCTTCGGCTCATTGGCAATGCGTTCATCAAATGCCTTAACGATGCGCCGTACCCTGTCCGGGCTCAATTCTCTCTGGTAGGTTTCCCGCGGGATCTCCAGCTGCGCCGTATTCAGGTCCATGACCTTATAAGTAAATTCATTTGTTTTCATCGTTTTCTCCTTTCCACAACTTTCCTTTTCGGATTTCTTTCAGATACTCAATTCCTTCGGCTGCCAGATCTTTGATCTGCCGTTTTCCGTCCCGGCTCCGGACCGGTCCGGCGTATGCTTCTTTGCAGAAGTTCCAGCGGAAGATCATGTCCTGCATCGCACTGTTCATCTCG
The DNA here is from genome assembly GCA_017510065.1 of Parasporobacterium sp. Taxonomy (GTDB): domain Bacteria; phylum Bacillota; class Clostridia; order Lachnospirales; family Lachnospiraceae; genus RGIG5612. Next base: position 1,146 of record JAFWOB010000178.1, on the reverse strand, counting down.
TAGATCATGTCCTCAACGGTGCCGATGGCCTGCCCTTCGGAATGGTTCATGCTCTCAGCCAGTGCCAGGATCTCACTTGTTTTCGGGATCCGGACCAGAGTGTCATTATCTTCAGGTGCCTGTTCTTCAAAGTCTTCCTCGCCGATTTCTTCCGGTTCTTCAGTTTTTTCCGGCTTAGCTCTTGGCAGCCGGAGCTGCTGGGCAAGTTCTGCTCTGTCTTCCGGCGCGGCGCGGGCGATGGCGGCAACATCATCTCGCTTGGCTTTCAAAGATCCTGAAAGGATTTCAGTTCGAATTCCCGGTACTACTGCCTCCGCCGCATCAACTCCTTTAGCAAAGCGCTCTGCATTTTCTACAAAGCTTCTGCTGGTGTTTGTTTCTGCAGCGATTTTTTCACTTGTTCTTTCGGGCAGCCGCAAGTCTTCTCCCGAAAGACTTGCGGTAAACTGGCCAGTTGCAGATCTCTCGTTATCTCTCGGTCCTCCGTGAGAAGCTTTTTCTGCTTCATACCGTTTGCCAATCAGATATCGCCGCTGCTCCGGCGTCAGATTTCTCCGGCCAAGCTGGTTATTACAGATCCAGGCAATGGCCGCATACTTATCCGAAAAGTCCTTGGGATAAGTTTTGAATGGAATCTCCGGATGTTTCTTTAAGATTCGGTATCTGTTGTGTCCGTCCAGGATTGTGTTGTTCCAGATGATCAAAGGATCCAGAACCTCTCCGTCAGCAACTATGTTCTGCTCAAGCAGCAAAAACTCATCCTCTGTCAGCGGAGGGATCTTTTCCTCGAACTCCGGATCGATTCTTAAATCATTCAGATCCATGTGTTTCTCCTTCCTATGTATCGGCAGGCCGCATTCACAGCCCGCCCTACATATCTTTAAAGCCATAAGGCATTAAAATCGTTGTATGCTCTTTCCGTATTTGTCCTCGACACCCCCGGAAAATCAGGGAATACATTCAGACGTCCGGCAGCTTACCGGATCCATGGGAATCTGACCCCTCCGTGGTTCTCACCGAGCCGCCCGCAGGCGGAAGTCTCATTACCCTGTGACGCCTCAATGCTGCGCGGGGAGCTGCCCCGCGTTTATCACCGGCCTACCGCTTGCTCCCTCAGCGGGAGATTATTGCATTTGCCGTGAACGT
>JAFWOB010000177.1 GCA_017510065.1 Parasporobacterium sp. | reverse complement strand
AATCGGCGATGACTGGTATTACTTTGAAGATGGTATTCCTGCGCTTGGTTGGAAGACCATTGACGGTAAACAGTATTGTTTTGATGATAATGGCAGAATGTACCGTAATGAAACAGCAGTGATTTATACAAGTGACAGTTCCCCGGATACTTATGAATGCTACTATTTTGATAATGACGGTCAATATCAGACAGGCTGGTTCAGACATGCAGATGATACCACAACCTGGTATCATGCCGGTGCAGATGGAATACTTTCCGAAGGATTCGAGAAGATCGGCAGCTATACTTATTTCTTTGAGTGGGGCGGCAGGATGATCGCAGACAGGACTTATTCTGCCTCTGGAAGTGCTCCGGAAAATTCCAACCATTATTATTTTAACAAATCAGGTCATATGCAGACCGGTTGGTTCCGTAAGGATGGTGATTCCAGCTGGTATCATGCGAAAACAAACGGCGTACTGTCTTCCGGCTGGGAGAAGATCAGCGGCTACTGGTATTATTTTGAAGCATCTGTCGGCAGAATGTTCTGCGATCAGGGAGTATACACTGAGGATGGCTATTACCGTGTAGACGCAGACGGACATATGTTAACAGGCTGGTATGATTCGGGGATGAACTGGTTTTATTATCTGAGCAGCGGTAAAGCGGCAGATGGTATTACCAGAATTGGATCTTCAACCTATTATTTTTTATCGGATGGCAGTCTTCAGTACAACACAACTGTTATTAAGAATAATGTTTTGTACAAGATTGATGAAAACGGCAAAGTAACATCCAGCAAAAAAGCAGCAGATATCAATGGCTGGTATAAAGATGGGGAAAATTATTATTATTCTGCCGACGGCACGTTTGTCGCAGGCCATCTGAAGAAGATCGGGACCAAATGGTACGGATTTGATGGAAACGGCATCATGATTCGCGATACAATCTATTATATAAATGACTGTTTTCATGGATTTGACAAAAACGGTTATATGATAACCGGCTGGAATAAGGATCATAATGGAAATTATTATTATTTTGATTCGGAAGGAAAAGCTTATCAGGGGCTCAAGACCATTGGATCGAAAAAGTATTATTTCAGTCCGGCCATGAGAGTTTCTATGAAATGGACGGAGAACGGGAATCTTTATGTTGCGGACAAGGAAGGATATGTAACGGTATACAGCGGCGCTGACGGCTGGGTGAATGACCGTTACTATGTTGAGAACGGCAAGCTGGTCAAGGAAGGCTGGAAGAAGATCGACGGCTCCTGGTATTATTTTGAAAACGGGGAAGCGAAGTGTGATACAACTGCCACCGTTAACGGAAAGATGTATCATTTTAATACTTCCAAGGCTATGGATACAGGGTGGATCCGTGACATAAACTACAGCACAAACTGGAGCTATGCCGATGCGAGCGGCGCACTGGTCACAGATTCATGGAAAAAGATCGGAACGAAAAAATATTATTTCAACAGCAGTGCTTATGCTTCTACCGGGATGGAGTGGCTTTATGATGAATCCGGCAATAACTATAATCTGTATCTGTTCAATAGCGACGGAAGCCTGAAAAAACAGATTACGGAAACTGAAAAATGGATCAAAAATGATAAAGACTGGTTTTATATCGACAGTAACGGCAATTATGCAACCGGTGACCGGGAGATTGATGGGAAAGTTTATGGTTTTAACTTTAGTAACGGCGCTCTCTATACGGATCGGCAGGGATATACATCCGGCGGCATCAAGATGAAATCCGCGTGGTATGAATATCAGCCCGGTATCTACTGGTACTATGATGAGAACGGTAATGTTGTACACAATAAATGGAAAAAGATCGGCGGCAAATGGTACTATTTTAATGGATCCAGAATGGCCACAGGTGATCTTCTGATCAACGGAAAGCTGTATCATTTCAGCGACAGCGGCGTTTGGGACGGTAAGACTACTTACTATAAGAATGGATGGAATCTGATCAAGGGAAGGTATTATTACTATGATAGTACCAACGGCCTTGCAAAAGGATTGAAGACGATCAACGGCCGCACATATTTCTTTGAACCAAACGGAGCTATGGCTGTAAACGGTCTGCAATATGTATATGGAAACTATTATGTGTTTAATTCAAACGGTACCATGCTGAAGAAAGCCTGGTATAATCAGGGAGGAAACACATGGATTTATGCAGATGCCGATGGAAAAGCTGTTACCGGACTGCAGACCATTGGTGGAAAACAGTACTATTTTGGAAACAATGGATATGAAAGTTTTTATTTAGCGACTCATAATACGCTGTCATCTGACAGAAAAACTTTCTATGCAATAAACGATGAAGGTGTTGTAGTGAAAATTTATACCGCCAACGGAACCGGTTGGAAAAAGACCGAAGAAGATACCTGGCTGTACAGTGAAAAAGGAGCATTTGTAAGGGGTTATCAGAAGATTGGAAGCGATTTCTATTATTTCTCCTACAATGGGTCGATGATGGCAAATTACTATGATCCGGGCTATGGATTTTTTGGATCTGACGGAAAACTCCAGAAAGAGAAGAACTGGATCAAAGATGGAAACGAATGGTATTATTTTACCGGAGAATCTTATGGTAGTATGTATGGCAGCCACTTTATTGACGGGAAATGGTATTATTTCTCTATAAATGCATCTAAAGGCGTTAAATATGCGGATGGAGCGGTGTATGATTATGCTGGCTCAGCAGGCGGAAGAACGAAGCTGAACTGGACCGACGGATGGAATACGTACAATGGGAAAAAGTACTATGTGGAGAACGGTCGGTTGGTCAATGGCTTGAGAAAGATCGGAAGCAGTTATTATTACTTCCAGGATGGTGAGATGGCTACAGGAGGAAGACTGGTTTCTACCGGCTATGGTGATATGTATCTGAATGCCGACGGATCCTTTGTCAAGAATGGCTGGAAGAAGATCGATGATGTCTGGTGCTATTTTGACGGAACCGGCTATATGCTGAGAGGCACCTGGATCATTGATGGCAAGACTTATCATCTTCGCCATCCAAATTACTATTATGGTGTAGACTGATCATAAGCCTGAGAGGAGTTGACCGGCAGCGCCGGGACAGCGGTGCAAAAAAACTTTACAGCTGCTATTCCTTCGGGGATGGCAGCTGTTTTATCTGTATCTTCTTGTAAAAAAGTGTTTACAGATCCAGTGAATGACAGTATAATCCTGAAAGCGTGTTCACGAAAATAGTCAGGAGACATGTTCATGAATAATCAAAAGTATGATATTTTAAAACAACTGCTGCAGGAGCCGTTCCTCAACCAGCGCAGCCTGGCGGAGCGGATCGGATGTTCCCTGGGAGCGGTCAATAAGAATCTCCATGCGCTTAAAGACGACGGGTATCTGGATCAGGACCTGAAGCTGACAGAAAAAGCCCATTCAGAACTGGAAGATAGAAAAACAGCCAATGCCATCATCCTGGCTGCAGGTTTCGGGATGCGAATGGTGCCGATCAACCTGAGTACGCCGAAAGCCCTGTTGGAAGTAAAAGGCGAAAGACTGGTGGAGAGGATCATCCGTCAGCTTCATGAAGCCGGTATCACAGATATCACGATCGTTGTAGGATTCATGAAGGAAAGCTTTGAATACCTGATGGATGAATATGGAGTGGATCTGGTGGTGAATGAAGCGTATTCCGGAAGAAACAATCTGCATTCCCTGGCACTGGTTTCAGAGCGGATCCGGCAGACCTATGTTATTCCCTGTGATCTGTGGTGTGAGAAAAACCCGTTTTCGGAATATGAGTTTTATTCCTGGTATATGGTTTCCGATCAGAGCGATCCGGAATCGGTGGTCCGTGTCAATCGGAAATCGGAACTGGTCAGGGTATCGGAAGAAGCACCCGGCAACAGAATGATCGGCATTTCCTATCTGATGGGATCGGAAGCCTCGGTCGTCAGAGACAGATTAAAACAGATGGATAACGCAAAGCATGCGGAGGACTTCTGGGAAGAGACATTATTTCAGAAGGACCGCATGATCCTTCAGTCCAGACTGGTCCATACGGCAGACGTGGTTGAGATCAATACCTATGAACAGCTGCGGGAACTGGACGCCGGTTCAAGCCAGCTTCAGTCAGACGCCATCCGGACCATCGCTGCAGCGATGAACTGCCAGGAAGAGGAGATCACGGATATTAGCGTGCTGAAAAAAGGTATGACCAACAGGTCTTTCCTGTTTTCTGTAAAAGGGAAAAAATACATCATGCGTATTCCGGGAGAGGGTACGGATAAACTGATCAACCGGGAGCATGAGGCAAATGTTTACCAGACCATCAAAGGATGCGGACTGTGTGATGATCCGGTGTATATCAATCCGGTGAACGGATATAAGATCACGGCCTTTCTGGAAGGCGTCCGGGTCTGTGATCCGGAAAATGATCAGGATCTCAGGGTCTGCATGAAGAAACTGAAACAGTTTCACGATATGAATCTGAAAGTGGAGCACAGTTTTGATGTGTTCGGCCAGATCGAGGTCTATGAATCCCTGTGGGGAAACGCTCCATCTATCTATCGGGATTACCGGCAGACAAAAGAGCATGTACTGGAGCTGAAAGACTATATCGAGAAGCAGGAGAAAAACATCTGTCTGACCCATATCGATGCAGTGCCTGACAATTTCCTGTTTTATCTGAACGATGAAGGGAAAGAGGATGTTCAGCTTACAGACTGGGAATACTCCGGTATGCAGGATCCGCATGTCGATATCGCCATGTTCATTATTTACAGTCTGTATAACAAAGAACAGGCAGACCATCTGATCGATCTGTATTTTGATCAGAAATGCAGCATAGATATGCGGATCAAGATCTACTGCTATATTGCCGCCTGCGGCATGCTGTGGTCGAACTGGTGCGAGTATAAAAGGCAGCTGGGAGTAGAGTTCGGAACCTATTCCCTCAGGCAGTACAGGTATGCGAAAGAGTATTACCGATATGCCAGAAATCTCATGGAACAGGAAGGAATAAAGGAATGATTGAAGAAAGCCATATGGTAAAGCGTGCGGTCATTATGGCGGCCGGGATCGGAAAACGGATGCAGCCGGTTACCTTCAGGACACCGAAACCTCTGGTTTCGGTAAATGGGGTGAGAATGATCGACACTGTAATTCAGGCACTGCATGAAAACCATATTACAGAAATCTATGTTGTGGTCGGATATCTGAAGGAACAGTTTTACAAGTGGGCTGAAAACCAGCCGGGTGTCACCATTATCGAAAACCCACTGTATGATCAGTGCAATAATATCAGCTCGCTTTATGCCGCCAGGGATCATCTGCAGGATGCCATCATCCTGGACGGGGATCAGATCATTTACAATCCCACTATTTTGGATCCACATTTCGGTCTCTCCGGATACAATGCGGTATGGACAGATGAACCTACTGATGAATGGGTCATGGAAGTGAAAAACGGTGTGGTAACATCCTGCTCCAGGACCGGCGGATCGCATGGATGGCAGCTGTATTCCATATCACGCTGGAGCAAAGAAGACGGGATCCGGCTGAAACGGCATGTGGAAGAGCAGTTTGAAAGCGGCAATACAGACCTTTACTGGGATGATGTCGTCATGTTCTGTTATCCGGAACAATACACCCTTGGAATTCGGGAGATGAAAGCATCGGATATTATCGAGATCGATAATCTGAAAGAACTGGCGATGATAGATAAAAGCTACGAAGAAACAGCGAAAAATGCGGAGGTACAAAAATGACGAACAGCAAAACAGCAGACAAAAAACGTATCGACTGGATGATAACACTTGTTCCGTTCTTTTTGATCACAGCGCTGGCAGTGTATCTGTTTATTTTCCCGGAGCAGGCTAATGACGTGATCTCAAAAGTTCGTTTTTTCTTTGGAGATACCGTAGGATTGTACTATCTGATCATCGGTCTCGGTGTGCTTCTGGTTTCTATCTTTTTATCCTTCTCCAAGTATGGAAATATTGTCCTTGGAAAGCCGGATGAAAAACCGAAATATTCCTTCTTTACCTGGGGCGCTATGATGTTCACCTGCGGTCTTGCAGCAGATATCCTGTTTTATTCGTTTGCGGAATGGGTTATGTACGCAACAAATCCCCATATTGAGGAGATGGGGAGTATCGCAGAATGGGCAGGCGTATTCCCGCTGTTTCACTGGAGCTTTATTCCCTGGGCTTTCTATCTGGTGCTGGCAGTTGCTTTCGGCTTTATGCTGCACGTGCGGAAAAGAAATCGCCAGAGGTATTCGGAAGCCTGCTGTCCGGTGATCGGAGAGAAGCATGCGAAAGGGATCCTGGGAAGGATCATTGACCTGTTTGCTTTATTTGCCCTGCTGGCAGGAACCGCCACAACATTTTCTGTCGCAACGCCGCTTATGGCCAGCATCATCGTGAAACTGTTCGGCATCAGTATCAGCCGGACTGCAGTGACGATCATCATTCTGCTGATCACCTGCGCTGTTTATACTTACGCCGTAATCCATGGTTTCAAAGGGATCAGTTTTCTGGCAAAACTGTGCATCTATCTGTTCTTCGGTCTTCTGATCATCGTCCTTCTGATCGGCGGGCAGGCACGGTTTATTATTGAAAACGGCTTCCAGAGCCTGGGAAAAATGTTCCAGAATTTCATTGAACTAAGCACGTATTCGGATCCTGTGCGGGCCAACAACTTCCCACAGGACTGGACGATCTATTACTGGGCTTACTGGATGGTCTGGTGTATTGCGGCGCCGTTCTTCATCGGAAACATTTCCAGGGGAAGAACGATCAAACAGACGATCCTCGGCGGATATGTATTCGGTGTCGGATCTACCATCGTATCCTTTGTGATCCTCGGAAACTACAGCCTTGGTCTGCAGACGACGGGAGCAGCGGATTTTATCGCTGCATATCAGGCAGACGGAGATCTGTACGGACTGATCCTTAAGATCATAGATACCATGCCGATCGCGCCGGTGATCCTTGTTCTGGTTCTTCTGTGTATGATCGCGTTTTATGCCACTAGTTTTGATTCCATTGCCTATACGGCTGCCTGCTACAGCTATAAGAGGCTTGAGGAAAATGAAAAACCGCATACGGCAATCATATTGCTGTGGTGTATCCTGCTGATCGTTCTGCCCATCGCGCTGGTATTCTCGGAAAGCAGTATGAACAATATCCAGAGCGTCAGTATCATCAGTGCGTTCCCCATCGGTATCATCATGATCATTATGATCTGGAGCTTTATCAAAGATGCAGGGAAATATCTGAAAGAGAAGAAATGACAAAGTTTATATGGGGGCTCCATGAGCGGAAACATACTTGACATTTAAAAACCCGTAAAACTATAATAGACAGATAATCTATACTTATATTTCAGGAGCTCCATCATTGAGAAAGAACGAAAGAAAACTAAAGCACTGGCATATCATTAATATCCTGCTGGTCATATATGATATTATTGCTGTCAATTTATCCTATTTTCTGGCACTGTGGATCCGGTTTGACTGTAAGTACAGTACGATCCCGGGACGTTTTCTGAATACGTATCTCAAATTCATCCCGATCTATACTGCTATCTGTCTGATCGTATTCGCACTGTTTAAGTTGTACAACAGTATCTGGCGGTTTGCGGGATTCCGGGAATTGCTGAATATCATTGCGGCCTCCTTGAGCTGTTCGGTCCTTCATGTGATCGGGATCACGTTCCTTTTCCGTCGTATGCATATCATATATTATGTCTTCGGCGTAGTGATCCAGCTGCTTCTGCTGATCGCCATACGGTTCTCTTATCGGCTGTATCTGATGGAGAAAAAGCGTTTGACGGTAGAGCGGGTGAATGATCCTTACAAGAATGTCATGCTGATCGGGGCAGGTTCTGCCGGCAATATTATTCTCCGGGATATCCGCAATTCCAAGGAGCTTAATGATAAAGTTGTCTGTATTATCGACGATAACCGGAACAAATGGGGAAGGTATATCGACGGAGTGCCTGTGGCAGGCGGTACCGACAGCATTATGGAGAATGTGGAAAAATTCGATGTAAAAAAGATCTACATCGCCATTCCCAGTATGAAGCCTGCTGATAAAAAGGCGCTGATCGAGATCTGTAAGGAAACCGGCTGCGAGATCAAAAACCTGCCGGGTATCTATCAGTTTGTAAATGGGGAGATCGGTGTCAGCGCGCTGAAGGAAGTCTCTGTGGAGGATCTCCTGGGCAGGGATCCGATCAGAGTCAATACGGATGAGATCCTGGAAAGCCTGAAAGGGAAGGTTGTCATGGTAACGGGAGGCGGCGGCTCCATCGGAAGCGAGCTGTGCCGTCAGATCGCGAACCATGAGCCAAAACAACTGATCATTTTTGATATCTATGAAAATAATGCCTATGAGATCGAACTGGAGTTAAAGGATCGGTATCCCGATCTTAATCTTGTGACGCTGATCGGTTCTGTCCGGGACAGCCGCCGGCTGGATCAGGTCTACTCCCAGTATCGTCCGGAAGTGATCTTCCATGCTGCAGCCCATAAGCATGTGCCTCTCATGGAGGACAGCCCCTGTGAAGCCGTTAAGAACAATGCGATCGGCACTTATAAGACAGCCTACGGAGCCATGCTTTACGGCGTGAAGAAGTTCGTTCTGATCTCTACTGATAAAGCGGTCAATCCTACCAATGTTATGGGCGCTTCAAAACGCATGTGCGAGATGATCATTCAGTCTTTTGACCGTCTGATCAAAGAAGGCAGGGCAGATGAGATCCCGGAATTCCATACCCATAACGATGATTATGCCAAGGAAGCCATCAAAAAGATCCCCAAAGATACCTGTACAGAATTTGTCGCCGTACGGTTCGGCAATGTGCTGGGCAGCAATGGCTCGGTTATCCCCATTTTCAAAAAACAGATCGAAAAGGGCGGCCCGGTGACGGTGACCCATCCGGACATTATCCGTTACTTTATGACAATACCGGAAGCTGTGAGTCTGGTGCTGCAGGCCAGTTATTATGCTCACGGCGGAGAGATCTTTATCCTGGATATGGGAGAGCCGGTCAAGATCGATACACTGGCGCGCAATCTGATCAAACTGTCAGGACACAAACCGGATGAAGACATCATGATCGAATATACAGGCCTCCGTCCGGGAGAAAAGCTGTATGAAGAAAAGCTTATGGAAGAGGAAGGCATGCAGACTACGCCGAATAAGCTGATCCATATCGGGCTTCCCATCGAGTTTGACGTGGAGAAATTCTATGAAGAGCTGCGTACGGCCATGATGGTTGCTTACAACGATGATGAGGCAGGAACCAGGGAATGGGTGATGAAGATCGTGGATACCTATCATCCTGCCAATAATTGACTGAAGAATTGACGGTATTAAGAAACAGAGTAAATTGCATACTGAACAGCTGGATCGGGGTGATATTGTTCCTTATCACCCTGTTCTTCATTCAGACGCCTTATTTTTTTACCGCCTTTCCTGTGATTACTGCTATGACAGACTATGTCAGGACCGCTGTCCTGGTTATCCTGGTTTTCTGCATGATCGTACTTGCCGGGGATCTCCGGTCCCTGCTGCGGGACAACCTTCTGATGCTGGGCTGTATCGGATGGGGGCTCGTGCTCTTTATTTCCATGAAGATCAATGGAAGTTCTGTCAGATATGCCATGTGGAATGTATTCGCAGCGTCCCTGATCATCGTACTGCTGATCGCTGTTTTCAGTAAGGTGAATCTGCGGAAGTATCTGTTTGTCCTGTTTCTTTATTTTCTGGTCATTAATACATTGAACAATGCGTCGGTCATGTTTTTCCGCAACACAGGGATCTGGATGGCGGGATACAAAGACATGGACGTGGAATATGTTTTTTTCTCCCATGTAAACAACGGTCTTGTCTGCGGGCTGAATTCCATACTGGCCGGATGTATTTACAGCAGAAAGTACGATCGTTCCTGGGAGATCGTCAACATCGTAAACCTGCTTTATTCCCTCTGTACAGCTGTTGCTGTCAGAAGCGTGACACAGATTGTCGTGTACTGTATATTGGCTGCAGTCATGATCATCTGCCATCTGTATGACCGGTTTCCCGGGATCGGAAGGTTTTTAAGGTGGATCGATCTGAAAATCATGATGATCCTGAACTGCCTGGTATTTTTTGCTGTGATCGTATTGGGAAAAACCGGCTGGATGGAAATGATCGGGATCAATTCCAGGGTGCACGGCAGACGGGAATTGTGGGATACGGTTCTGGCAACGATCATGGATCATCCTGTTATCGGCCGGGGATACACTTCCTGGATCAACGCTGTCCTGATATCGGGGAAGACACAGACGTTCTGGCATCAGCACAGCATTTATCTGCAGATCCTGTATGAAACAGGACTTGTGGGGGCTGCTGTTTTTCTGTTCCTTTTCATTGTCTGCATCATTCAGGTGGGAAAGATCCGGCAATTCGATCTTCGTTTCCTGATCAGTGTAATGGTCGGCGTTTTTTTCCTGGGGATGACCATTGAGATTACCACCCGCCCGGAGATCTTCCTGCTGCTGTCTCTGTGCTATTATCTGCCGCGGTATCTGAACCGCATACCTGAAACGGATAAATAACTATATGGTCTTTAATTCACTGGAGTTTTTAATATTCTTTCCGGTCGTCACATTGGTGTATTTCGTGATACCGAAGAAGATCCGCTACATCTGGCTGCTGATCGCCAGCTATTATTTTTATATGAGCTGGAATCCGAAATACGCTCTTCTGATCGCGTTTTCCACAGCAGTCACTTATGCAAGCGGTCTTCTGATCGGACATTTCCGGGGAGAGGAGAGGGTAAGGACACGTAAATGGTGTGTGGCTCTGAGCCTGATCATAAACCTGGGTATTCTGGCTGTGTTTAAATACGGCAATTTTATGATCGCCAATCTCAGTTCTGTTTTGTCACGGATCGGGATCGGGGTCATTTCTTATCGACTGGACCTTCTTCTGCCGGTAGGCATTTCCTTCTATACGTTCCAGGCTCTCAGTTATACCCTTGATGTTTACCGGGAAAAGATCACCCCGGAGCGCAATATCCTGAAATATGCTTTGTTTGTCTCTTTCTTTCCGCAACTGGTGGCAGGACCGATCGAACGTTCCTCCAGCCTTCTGCCGCAGATCCGGAAGATCGCGGAGATCAGGGTCTGGGATTTCGAACGGGTGAGGGATGGATTCCTCTTGATGATGTGGGGTCTGTTCCAGAAGATCGTGATCGCTGACCGGGTTTCCATACTGGTGGATCAGGTGATCAATGACTATACCAGCTACGGATTCGCAGAGATCAACCTGGCGGTTTTTCTGTTTGCTGTCCAGATCTACTGCGATTTCGGCGGCTACACCAATATTGCCCGGGGAGCGGCAAAAGTGATGGGATTTGATCTGATGAACAATTTCCGTCAGCCCTATCTGGCACGCAGTATCAAGGATTTCTGGCGCAGATGGCATATTTCCCTGACCTCCTGGTTTACAGACTATCTGTATATCCCGCTGGGCGGCAACCGTAAAGGGCAAGCCCGCCGGTACCTGAATATTCTGATCGTTTTTGCGGTCAGCGGCCTGTGGCACGGAGCAAGCTGGAATTTTGCGGCATGGGGACTGCTGCATGCACTGCTGCAGATCATAGGAGATGTCAGGGGCAGGATCAGGAAGAAGACAGGCTGGAATGTTTTCGGCAAGGATTCGTTCAGCGCCAGACTTCGCAATGTGATCATCACTTTTGTCCTGGTCGACTTTGCCTGGATCTTCTTTGTGTGCAGCGGACTGAGCCATGCCCTGCAGCTGATCCGGCAGATGTTTTGTGTTTTCAGCACCACAAATATCCTGGATCTGGGGTTGAATGAAGTGAATCTCTGGATCGCGGGAGTCGCGATCCTGGTTCTGCTTGCGGTGGATATTATGCATGAAAAAGGATTGTCGGTTTCTGCGCTGGTGAACAGACAGGAAATCTGGTTTCGCTGGATCCTGTACCTGGGCCTGGTCTGGTCGATCCTTCTGTTGGGAATCTACGGACAGGCTTATGATACCAGTACATTTATCTATTTTCAGTTTTAAACGGAGAGGGAATGAAACAGATCATCAAACGGATCATAGGGGTCATACTTGCAGCAGCACTGGTTCTGGGAATCGGTGTTTTGCTGCAGTATCTTCTATTCGATGATGTGCAGTCCTATTCCCGGCTTATGATGCATGACATGTATGAGGCATCCGAAAACCTGGATGTTCTTTTTGCAGGTTCCTCCCATGTGCGAAGAGCCTTTGATACAGAAGTAACGGATGAGGTGTTCGGGCAGAATACGTTTAATCTCAGTACGGCCAGCCAGAGGCTGGATGGTTCCCTTGCGCTGATCAGGGAGGCATGCTCTTTGTATGATGTAAAGCAGGTCTATCTGGATCTGTATTACGGAGTGGTCGATACCAGGGATTATGATACACGCACATCCATGACAGAAACTTATCTGGTGTCAGACTATATGCGCCCGTCCCTTAATAAACTGCAGTTTCTGCTGCACGCCAGCTCCATGAAATATTATACCAACGGCTTTCTGCCGTTTCGCAGGAACTGGGAAGACATCTTTGATCTGGAATACCTGACGGATCTTTACGAGAAGAAGCATACGGAAACTTATCTGAACTATGACTGGTTTGTGATCGACACCCATGATTATTACGGAGGCAAAGGGTATTTCGGCAATACCGTGGCAGTATCCCAGGACGAGCGATGGAACAAGCTCGCCTATGGTGAGGTGGAGGTTCAGAGGAAAATAAAAGAAGACGGTGACTGGATGCAGACGCTCCGGGATATTGTCTCTTACTGCAGACGGCACAGCGTGGAACTGACGTTTGTAATGGTACCGGAACCGGAATGGACACTGGCAGGCAAAGGAGACTATCAGGAATACTCGGATTGGATCCGGACTCTGGCGAATGACCTGCAGGTTCCCTATTATGATTTCAACCTGTGCAGACCCTCGTATTTTGATACGGCAGATAAGAGCCTGTTCTATGACGCGGATCATCTGAATGATGTGGGTGCCGCTTCTTTCAGCCGTGTCTTCGGTATGTTCTTTACCGGACAGATCCGGGAAGAAGATCTGTTCTACGACAGTTTTGAGGAAAAACTCCTGGATAAGGAGCCTGAGGTGTACGGGATCGCCGGTCCTGTTGAATCCGATGAAGGAGAACGTCTGTGCAGCCTGATCGCCAATCGGAGCAGCGGACTGGAATACCGGGTCACCGTAACGCCTGATGGCACAACTGAGGAAAAACAGATCCTGGACTTCGGGGACGGTCCGGATTTCATTCTTCCCGGTGGGGAAAACGGTACTCTGGAAGTAGAGTGGAAAAATGCGGAAAGTGAAGACATTCACCTGTTCAGCTGCACATACTAGCCGGAGGATGCCGGGAAAGAGATCTGCTTTTTCCTTTATGACCGGCAAAATGCATAAATTCCTTACAGGGAATTGTCTTAACAGGCTTTTTTTGCTATAATAGTCGGACTGAAATGGTCAATACACGTTAATATTATTAGAATAAACGTAATATGTCAGACAATAATAAAATCTTATCGGTATCCGTAGCAGCCTATAATGTCGAGAGTACCCTGAGGGAAGCCTTGGATTCTTTTCTTGCGCCGGAAGTCCTGGAACAGGTGGAAGTCCTGATCGTTGACGATGGTTCCAAAGACAGCACGGCTGCGATCGGAAGAGAGTATCAGGAACAGTATCCGGGCACCTTCAAACTTATCTCCAAGGAAAACGGCGGATGGGGATCCACTTTGAATGCCGCTATTGAAGCAGCCTCCGGCCGATACTTCAAACAGCTGGACGGGGATGATTATTATTCGGTGGAAAACCTTCCGATCTTTTTGAAGTTCCTGTCGGAAAGCGATGCGGATATGATCTGCACTGCATTTGCTATTTTTGAGGATGAATCAGGCGGGGTTCTCAGCGTGGAGAGCCGGATCCGGGAATTTGTCGGGATCAATCAGACCCTGAATCTGAAGGAACTGGGAACGTTCATGCCGGCTATGCATGCCCTTACGGTAAAGACGAAAGTACTGCAGGACGCGAAGGTCCGTATTACAGAACACTGTTTCTATACAGATCTGGAATTTGTAGTCAAGGCATACAACAACTGCAGAACCTTTGCTTATATGGAACTGCCGATTTACATGTACCGCATCGGAAGATCCGGACAGAGCATGTCGGTGGAAGGGATCCGCAAGCATTACCGCGAGCATCAGA
Source organism: Parasporobacterium sp. (assembly GCA_017510065.1). Lineage (GTDB taxonomy): Bacteria > Bacillota > Clostridia > Lachnospirales > Lachnospiraceae > RGIG5612. Next base: position 31,050 of record JAFWOB010000177.1, on the reverse strand, counting down.
AAGTGCTGTTTACGTGTCTGGACTATCTGAATACTGAAGTAACGGATGTATATAAGAAGGCGGCGCTGACCAGACGGTTGGAAGGCGCGTGTACAATGCAGTACATGTTCTATTATGCATTGGAGTGCAACAGTCAGCAGAAACGGGAATTCAAAGAGTATGACAGGACACTGATGGAAAAATATCCCGACTTTTTTGAAAAGACAGCAGGCGGTTCAAGACTGAAGATCCTGAGAAAGACGAATTTCCTGTTCTACAAGATCTTCGGAAGGCAGAATACCGAGCAAGACCGTCGCAATAAGAAACATATCTTTGAGGGAAACTGATATGACACCTGAGATCAGTATCATCATACCGATGTATAAGACTCCTTTTGTTCTGCTGAGACGCTGCATCAACAGCGTGCTGAAGCAGTCATTTCAGTCTTATGAACTGCTGGTGGTGGATGATGGAAGCGGAAGCGATTACGATGATTTTAAGAAGGAGTATGAAGCAAAGGATCCACGGGTCCATTTCCTGACGAAGGAAAACGGCGGTGTGGCATCAGCCCGTAACCATGGCATAGAACACAGCCAGGGTAATTATATCTCCTTCATTGACAGTGACGATTATATAGATGAGTACTTTATCGAAGGCTTGTACAACGCCATCCAGGACAGTGATATTTCCCTGTGCGGCGTGACGGAGATGTACTATTCCATGGAGGACAGTCTGTATAATGCCAGGATGTATTTTTCACTTCCTTCGCATTTCTGCGGGCTGCAGTATATTAATTTCAGCGTGAACAAGCTGTATCGCCGGGATATCCTGATGGAGCACAACATCCGGTTCCCTTTGGATGTGAAACTGGGAGAGGACGCTTTGTTCCTGGCAGAGTATTACCGTTACTGCAAATACATGCGCTGTATATCAGACTGCCGGTATCATTATTGCCTGAATACAGAGTCCGCCATGCGCAGCTACAAGCCGGAGTATTGGAACTGGGAGATCCAGGTGATCCGGAAGGACTGGGATCTGTTCCATCAGTATCCGCTGGCTCAGAGGGAAGAATATGCGATCCTGCACTGGGTCTATGATAAGATGATGGGTGCTGCCAACTATTACTATGATTATGAAGAAGATCCGGAAAAACTGAATCAGCACCTGCAGGCGATCCTGGACAATGAGATCATACAGAAGCTGTTTGTCACGGACTACTCCGAAGATACACTGCATTTTAAGCCGCATGAGAAAAAAAGAGTGAAGATCATCGCGCGACAGGGCGTGAAAGGACTGCGGAAGTTCCTTCAAAAGCGTGCTGCTGATTGAGATATGAAATTGGTAACGATATAAAAAGCAGAAAGGGTAACCGAAAATGAAAACGATGTTCAGACGTATAACAGCAATCTTACTTGTGCTTGTAATGACCGGCATGCTGTCCTATACGGCAATGGCAGAGGAAGCAGAAGCTCCGGCAGAAGATCCGGCAGTCATCGCTTCTGAAGAAACAGTTGATACGCAGGAAAACCCGGAAGCAGCCGGACAGGAAGATCTTACAGAAGTACTCCCTGCAGCTGTGGAAGAAGATCCGACGGATGTGACGCAGGAAGATCCGGATGCACCGGAAGGTTCTGTGACAGAAGATCCTGAACCACAGTCTGATCCGGCAGAAGATCCTGAAGATCCGGAAGAACCGACAGAAACACCGGAAGAAACACCTGTTCAGGAGCCGGAGGAAACACCTGTGGTTCCGGAAGAACCGACAGAAACACAGGAAACACCGGAAGTGCCGGAAGTACCGGAAGAACCGGTGGTGATCGAAGAGACAGAGATCTCCGATTCCTCTGAGGAAACAATCGTTCCGGATTCACCGGTGATCGAAGAAGAGGTCGTTTCTGAGGAAGCAACCGTTGAGGAGGATGCGCAGAACAAAGACCATACCCATACACCGGTTGCCTATGAAGACAAAGCAGCCACTCCCTTTACCAAGGGGCAGAAGGGCGGTACTTACTGCTCCGAATGCGGCGAAGAGATCAAGGCTCCCACTGTCCTGGATTACACCGCCCTGACCAGGGTGCTTGCCAGAGGCATGACGGGCGATGATGTTCTTGCGCTGCAGCAGGTGCTTTATGACAGGGGATATCTGACTGTCGAACCTGATGGAGTTTTTGGCGGATATACAGAAGCCGCTGTGAATATTTTCCAGGCAGAGCAGGGTCTGTCCAATCCGGACGGTATGGTCGGCAATTGGTCGACTTCTATCCTGCGGACAAAACCCCATTACTACAAGATTACCCCGGGTATGAACAATACCGGTGTTAAGTTCCTTCAGACCTGCCTGAAGCAGCAGGGGTATCTCGATGCTGAACCAGACGGAATCTTCGGAGGAAAGACCTATCAGGCCCTGAAGTGTTTCAAAGCAGTAAATGGTTTGGGAACAAAAGTTATTGCAGAGATTGATACCTTTATGCTCCTGGCAAGAGGTGCCGGTGTCTCCATGAGGGTACTGGAAAAAGGAATGAGCGGTGCAGATGTCACCAACCTGCAGAACCTCCTGAAAGACGCAGGCTTCTACGATGGTGCTATAACGGGTATTTTTGATACGGATACAGAATCTGCTGTCATGCTGTTCCAGACATTTAACGGAATGGAAACGCCGGACGGTCTGGTTGGAAACTGGACTTACGGAGTACTTCTGGGATCTCATAAGAATTTCAGCAGCCTTAAGGCAGGAAGCACCGGTCCGGCTGTAAAACTGATCCAGAAGTATCTTGTAAACAGAGGCTATCTGTCTGCAACGCCGGACGGAATCTTCGGAGGAAAAACCTTAAGCGCTGTCAAACTCTGCCAGCAGCTGTTTGATCTGGAAGAAAACGGCGTCGTCAATCTTGATACAGCCATGGCAATCCTGAATGGTACTGCTCCTGTAGGCAGCGGGATCCAGAAAGGTGATTCCGGCAGTGAAGTTTATGCCCTGCAGCAGAAACTCTATGAGCTTGGTTATCTTATTGTAGAACCGGACGGTAATTTCGGCGGCGCCACCTATGCAGCGGTCTGCGCTTTCCAGGCAGCCAATGGACTGAGTGTGCCGGACGGAAGAGTCGGATCCTGGACACAGAATCTTCTGAATGGATCTCCGGCAGCTTTCAAACCGATCACACCGAACTCCAGTACCTCAGAGATCAAGGCAATGCAGAGGGAAATGTACAATTACGGTTATGTCAATGGCGTTGACGGATGGTTCGGATCCCATACCGAGATGGCAGTGAAACAGATCCAGAAATGGTTCGGACTTCCCCAGACCGGTCAGGCAGACGCCCAAACATTGTACTATCTGTACAATATCAATGATTTTACTGCCAACCCATACAGCGTGCAGGGGTATTCCAGCTGGACCAGCTGGCTGATCTATATCAATGCAACCTCGAACAGACTGTATCTGTACAATGGGTACAGAGGTGCCTGGAAACTGTATGATACCTGGGCAGTCGATACCGGAAGAGATACAGATCCCACTGTTCTGGGAGAATACACGACAAGCGCCAGAGGATATGTATTCGGAGAAGGGTATTCCTGCTATTACTACACCAGCTTCTATGGCCCGTATCTGATGCATTCCACGCTGTATTCCCAGAATACTTTCAACCGTACGGACTCCCGTCTGGGACTTAATCTTTCCGCCGGATGCGTACGTATGGATATTGAGAGAGCAAAATGGATCTACTATAACATCCCGCTGGGAACGAAAGTAGTAGTTGTACGTCCATAGTAATACATGAACCAAAAAATACTGATTATAGGCGGCGGCAACATCGGCACGGAATTTGCCTGTGAATTTGCCGCCGCAGGTTATGAAGTCAATATATATACCTCCAGACCGGAACGCTTCCGGAAACAACTGTCCATCGTGGATTCAGAAGGAACCGTATTAAGGGAAGGTACCATAGCCATGGCGACTGATGACATCAGTCTGGCCATGGCTGGTTGTCTTTTTATCTTTGTGATCGTTCCGGCCTTTATGTTCGCTTCTGTCGCGCAGAAGATGCTGCCCTACATAGAAGAAGGCATGCAGATCGGAGTGATCCCGGGGACGGGCGGAGCGGAATTTGCTTTTGCGGACTGCGTCCGTGCCGGGGCTGTTCTGTTTGGCCTGCAGAGGGTTCCCTCCATTGCACGGTTAAATGAGTATGGAAGCCAGGTGTGCATTGAAGGACGCAAGAAGGAACTGTTTCTGGCGTCGGTGCCCGCAGGCAGGGCACAGGAAGCGGCAATGCTGATGGAAAGTGTGTTCCGGACGAAATGCACGCTTCTTCCGAATTATCTGAATGTTACCCTGACACCTTCGAATCCGATCCTTCATACCACAAGACTGCGTACCATGTTCGGTGACTACAGGGAAGGCGTCATTTACGATCATAACTTCCTGTTCTATGAAGAGTGGACGGATGAGTCCTCACAGCTTCTGTTGAAATGCGATCAGGAGCTGGAACACATGATCGAAATCATGAAGGAGATGGATCTGACGCATGTCGTGCCGCTCCGGATCTATTACGAAAGTCCGGATGCACCGGCCATGACAGCCAAGATCCGCAGCATCAAGGCATTCCATGGTCTTCGTTCTCCGATGAAAGAGTCAGAAGGAGGCTGGGTACCGGATTTCGATTCCCGCTACTTTACGGCGGATTTTTCCTACGGACTGGCAATCCTGATTGAGATTGCGCATGCTGTCGGAAGGGCGGTACCATGCATGGAGGAGACGATGAACTGGTATCTGGATCTCACCGGGCGGGAAAGAACTTTCCTCCTGAGTGACGCCGGGGTCCATGATCTGAAGGACATTTATAAGTTCTATCGTTAGAAGAGGAATTGGATTTGAATTATTATCCGTTTACAGCATATATAGATCCCGGTACCGGCAGCATGCTGCTGACCGTCATCCTTGGTTTGGTCACGACCATGATCTTTGTGGTGCGCGGCCTTCTGATCAAATTCAAATATAAATTATCAGGATCCGGCGCAGGTGATTACAATAAAGACAAAGTAGACTTTGTCTTTTTCAGTGACCACAAGCGTTACTGGAATGTGTTCAAGCCGGTATGCGATGAAATGGAGCGCCGTCATATCTCCTGCAGCTACTGGACGATGTCTGCCGATGATCCGGCACTTTCCGAATCTTATGAATATGTCAGCCGCGAATTCATCGGGGAAGGCAGCAAAGGATTTGCCCGTCTGAATACGATGCGTGCAGCGATCTGTATGGCCACTACACCGGGACTGGATGTGCTGCAGTGGAAGAGATCGCGGGAAGTGGACTGGTATGTGCATATTTACCATTCGGCTGGGGACAATCTGGGATACCGGATGTTTGGACTGGATTATTATGATGCGGTGTTGGAAACAGGCGACGTGCAGACAAAAGGCATCCGCCTGTTGGAAAAGCTGCGGGGCCTTCCGGCCAAGGAACTTACGATCACCGGCTGTACTTATCTGGACACCATGAAAGATCGTCTGGAACACATGGCACCTGTTCCGCATGAGCGTACCACCGTGCTGCTGGCGCCTTCCTGGGGAGCAAGCAGCATCCTGAACCGCTATGGCGCAGAGTTTATCAGAAAACTTATTGAGACAGGATACAAGATCATCATCAGACCGCATCCCCAGTCAAAGACTGCGGAAAAAGACCTGTTGGACAAGCTTATGACGGAATTCCCGGAGAATGATAATCTTGAGTGGAACTATGAAAACGACAACTATAGGGTTCTGTCTGAATCAGATCTGATGATCTCGGATTATTCGGGCGTGATCTTCGACTATACCTTTATCTTCGACAAACCCATTATGTACGCGGATGTTTCCATGGATCGGGCACCTTATGATTCTGCATGGGTGGATTACACGCCGTGGACGCTGGATGTTTTGTCAAGGCTTGGAAAGAAGCTGGAGCCTTCTGATTTTGACCGCATGAAGGATGTGATCGATGAGGTGCTGGGTTCTGACGTTTACCGGGAAGGAAGAGTAGCCGCCCGCGCCGAAGCCTGGGCGTACCGGGGAGAAGCAGCTGTAAGAACCTGTGACTATCTGGCTGCAAAGCTTAAACAGCTCAAGGGAGATTCGGAATGATTGGAACATTTTTCTACAATTTGATCATTATGCCGCTGAGTCTCTTATTTGAGTTCATCTTTTCCGTGGCAAACCGGCTGGTGGACAGTCCGGCTTATGTTTTATTTATTCTGAGTATCGTAGTGAACCTGCTGTGCCTTCCTTTATATCGGCGGGCAGATGCAATACAGGAAAAGGAACGGGATAAACAGGCCTCTATGAAGGGGTGGGTGGATCATATCAAGAAAACCTTCAGTGGGGATGAGCGTTATATGATGCTCAATACCTACTACAGACAGCAGGATTATAAGCCGATCCACGCCCTGAAAGGTTCTTTGTCCCTGCTTCTTCAGATCCCGTTTTTTATGGCAGCATATCGGTATCTTTCCAACCTGACTCTTTTAAAAGGCGTTTCGTTCTGGTTTGTCAGGGACCTGGGAGCACCGGATCAGCTGTTTCAGATCGGAAGCTTTACCGTTAATATTCTCCCGATCCTGATGACGCTCATCAATGTCATTGCATCGTATATTTATTTACGGGGATTTCCTATCAGCCAGAAGATCCAGACCTATGCGCTTGCTGCGTTCTTCCTGGTGCTTTTATACAACAGCCCTTCAGGTCTTGTCATTTACTGGACCTGCAATCAGATCTTTTCCCTGCTGAAAAATGTATTCCTTAAGCTGGTAAAAGACCGCAGGATCCTGGGAGTTCTGGTGAGCGCCGCGGGGATCGCGGTGTTTCTGGCGCTTCTTTTGACCGGGAAACTGATCTCCACAAAACGGATCGCATTCTGCGTCGTTCTTCTGCTGATCTGTCAGCTGCCTCTGGTACTGGCTTTCCGGAAGAAGGATCCTGTGAAAGAACAGGTGCCTGATGAACAACCGGCTTCACGGAAACTGACGATCCGGCTGGTACTGCTGGGTGAGATTTTCCTGACGATCCTGACAGGAGCGGTGATCCCGCTGTCTGTCATCAGTTCTTCTGCAACAGAATTCTACACCGTAGACGTTACCCCCGGGCTTCTGGTATTTCACTGTGTAACAACATTTGCCGGAGTCTTTCTGGTTTGGTTCAATGTGTTTTTCTATCTGATGACACAAAAGGGAAAACACCTGTTTGTGTATCTTATGATGGCGCTTTCCGGTGCGGCAACGATGGGGTACCTTCTGTTCGGACGGAATCTCGGCAGAGTATCCTCTTACCTGGTGTTTGATGAAAAGCCCTGGTTTTCGCTGGGAGAAAAATTCCTGAACCTTCTGGTGATTGCCCTGGTGGTGATTGCCATGATCCTGGTCATCCGGTTCCTTCGAAAGTATGCCTCTTATCTGTATATCGTGATGATCGTCGGGATCATCGGTCTTTTGATCACCAGTACCATGACGATCCGGAACACGATGGCAGCTGTCCAGAAAGGAGATCCCAGGATCTCCAGCGAGATCCCGGAGATCACGTTCAGTTCTTCGGGAAAGAATGTGATCGTACTGATGCTGGATCGCAGCATAGGAGCCTATATTCCGTATATTTTCAATGAGAAACCGGAACTTAACAGCACATTTTCCGGGTTTACCTTTTATCCCAATACGGTCAGTTTCGGAATGTCGACCAATTACGGATCCCCGGCTCTTTTCGGAGGATACGAATACTCTGTGACTGGAATGAACGAGCGAAGCAACGTGGATCTGGCGGATAAACATAATGAAGCGCTGAAACTTATGCCTGCGCTCTTCGGGACAAACGGGTATCAGGTGACGGTGGTGAATCCTCCCTATTCCGGCTATACCTGGAGCGGAGATCTGAGTATTTTTGACGGTATGGAAAACGTGGAAGCGTTTATCGTCAAGGACTCTTACGGATCTGAGGAAACAAAAGCCGGCTATAACCAGTTCAGCCGGAAACAGATCAGAAACTTTATTTATTACAGTGTGTTCAAGTGTGTTCCGGAGTTTCTGCAGCTGACGATCTATGATGAGGGCAACTATCATTCCACGACGACAAATATTGTGTGTTCCCCGTCTTCGATCTTCCTGAATCACTACAATACCCTGTGTTCGCTTCCATCGGTCACCCGCGTTGATGAGGAAGAGAAAGGTCATGTCCTGCTCATGGATAATAATACGGCACATGAAGATGTTATCCTGAAACTTCCGGATTATACGGTGCCGGATTCCGCCAATGTGGAGATCATGGCCAATATGGAACGGTTCCAGATGGAAGACCGTGCGTTGCAGATGCGGTATCAGAATGATGTGGCAGGTTACGATACGGCGATGGCTGCCTATCTGAAACTTGGAGCCTGGTTTGATCATCTCAAAGAACTGGGAGTCTATGACAATACACGGATCATCATTGTAGCAGACCATGGCTATCCGAAACATGAAGTGGAGGAGCTGAAGATTGACGATGAACTGGATGCAGAAGGCCTGAATCCGGTATTGATGGTAAAAGATTTTGATGCATCCGGGGATTTCTGCACGGATGAAACATTTATGACGAACGCGGATGTTCCGTCCATTGCGCTCGAGGGAATGGTTGCAGATCCTGTGAACCCGTTTACAGGACAGAGAATTGATGACTCTGCTAAAACAGAAACGGGCGAGGTGATCGTGACCAGTGCCTTTATCTGGGATATCAATGTAAACCGGGGACAGGTGTTTGATACATCGGACGGTTATTTCTATTCCGTCCATGGCGATATTTATGATAAGAATAATTGGACACTGATTGGTGAGGGATATTAACGTGAACTTTATTCAGAAGATGAAAAAACACGGCTTCTTATTTCAGGAGCTGGTGAAACGGGATTTTAAGACCAAGTACAAAGGATCGGTACTGGGGATGCTGTGGAGCATCATTTCTCCCTTACTGATCCTGCTGGTTATGAACTTTATTTTCTCCAATTTCTTCGGAGCGACGATCGAGCACTACGTGATCTATCTGTTCTGCGGAAATATCCTGTTCAGTTATTTTAATGACGCAACAAACTACGGCATGACCGCCCTGTTATGGAATGCGGATATCTTCACGAAGATCAATGTGCCGAAGTATTTGTTCCTGCTGGCTAAAAATGTACAGGCGCTCATCAATTTCGGCCTGACTCTGATCGTGTTCTTCATTTTCTGCGCGATTGACGGAGTACCTTTTACCTGGAGATTTCTGATGCTGATCTATCCGATCATCTGCATTCTGCTGGTCAATGTAGGAGTAGGACTGATTCTGTCGGCACTTCATATTTTCTTCCGGGATGTTGCCCACATCTGGCCGATCTTTACGATGCTTCTCATGTATGCATCAGCGATCTTCTATGATGTCAGGAGTTTTCCGCCGACACTGCAGAAACTCCTGTATGTGAATCCGGTGTATCAGAATATCGTGTATTTCAGGGATATTGTGCTGAATGGTTTTATCCCAAGCTTCGGATACCATATGTTTATTCTGGGAACGGCTCTTTTACTGATTGCGATCGGCGGGTTCATCTACCACCGGTTCAACTGGCGGTTCCTGTATTATGTATAATCTGAATAACTGCTTTCCGGACTATTCGGAAGCCTGTTTGATAATTGACTGTTATTGACTGAGAATGGAAACGAATCTATGAGTGTGCTGGATGTAAGAGATGTCTCCATCGTATACCGGGTGGGGGATTTTAAGGATATCGGACTGAAAGACTGGGTAGTCAAGAAATTGAAGGGCACTTACTATGCCGAGAATTTCTATGCTGACAAACATATCACATTCTCGCTGGAAAAAGGAGATATGCTTGGCATTATCGGATCCAACGGCGCCGGTAAGTCTACGCTTTTGAAGGCGGTATCCGGGATCATGCGGCCTACGGAGGGAGAAGTGATCTGCAACTCCAACGTTGTGGCGCTTCTGGAACTGGGAAGCGGCTTTGATGGGGAACTGTCGGTAAAGGAAAATACCTTCCTGCGTGGGGCTTTGCTTGGCTATACGCGAAAATTCATGACGGAGAAATATGATGAGATCATCGCTTTTTCGGAATTGAAGGAGTTTGAGGACCGGCCGTTTAAGCACCTGTCTTCCGGTATGAAGAGCCGGCTGGCTTTTTCCATTGCCAGTTTCGTGCAGCCGGAGATCCTGATCCTGGATGAAGTTATGGCAGTCGGTGACGGAGGATTCCGCAAAAAGAGTGAAGAAAAGACCCGGGAGATCATTGCCGGAGGAGCCACCACCATTCTGGTTTCCCATGACCTGACGCAGGTCAGGGATATGTGCAATAAGATCCTGTGGCTCCATAAAGGGGAACAGATCACTTTCGGCACCGATGTGCAGCAGATCTGTGATAACTATGAAGCATTCCTGAATGGATGGAACTCTCTGGAAGAGATAAAGGAGATCTATGGATAATCCAAAAGTATCGATCATCATGCCCTCACTGAACGTAGGGCCTTATATTGAAGAATGTGTGGACAGCGTTCTTAAGCAGACATTGAAGGAAATCGAAGTGATCTGTGTGGACGCCGGATCCACCGACGGCACTCTGGAAAAGCTGCAGGCTTATGAAGCGAAGGACCCAAGGGTGCATCTTGTCATTTCTGATCGAAAGAGCTACGGCTATCAGGTTAACCTGGGATTTGACCATGCGCATGGAGAATATCTGGGCATCGTGGAGACAGATGATTTTGCCGAACCGGATATGTTTGAAAAGCTGTATACGGCAGCAAAGAAAGATGACCTGGATGTGTGTAAAGCCGGGTTTTACTTTTACTGGTCTAAACCGGCGGCAAAAGATGAACCATCTCCCATTGCCTCGGAAGTCATGGCGTCGCGGGTATTCTGTCCGCTGACGGATTTTAAGGCACCTTTGGAACAGGTGGATTTCTTTAATATCAAACCATCCATCTGGTCGGCAATTTACCGGCGTTCTTTTATCGAAGGGCAGAAGATCCGGCTGAATGAGACCCCAGGTGCTTCTTTCCAGGACACGGCATTTAATTTTAAAGTGTATGCGCTGGCAAAGAGGGTTCGCCTTTTGACTGACTGTGTCCTTCATTATCGGCAGGATAATGAGCAGTCCTCCATCAACAATCCGGGAAAAGCATACTGCCTGTGCGATGAATACCAGGCAATCGATGATTTTCTGGATTCTCATCCGGAACTGAAAGGAAAGCTGGAAGGCGTCAAAGTGCGGCTCAAATACGATGCTTATATATGGAATGTGAACCGTCTGGACGAATCCATCAAGCTGAAATTTTTGGAGCGGGCATCTGAGGAATTCAAACATGAGCTGGAAATGGGTTATGCAGACCGTTCCTGTTTCGTGACTTATAAATGGAAAGCGTTTCTCCTGATCATACAGGATCCTGCCAAATTCAAAGAAAAATGGCTTGACGGTATCTGGGCAGTGGACATCGAATTTGACGATGATACGAAATTCATGAAGCTGTGGAAGAAGATCAACGGCGGCATATACTGCATCCGGGACCATGGCTTCGTCTATACGGTAAAACTGGGGATCGATAAACTGAAAGACCGCCGGAACCGGGAGTAGAGAAACTGTCATGAGGAAAGAAACTATGCTGCAACCGAAAATCTCCATCATTATACCCTGTTATAATGTTGAAAACTATATTGCCCGCTGCCTGGATACCTGCGTGGGGCAGACACTGTTCGATATCGAGATCGTCTGCGTAGATGACGGCTCGAAGGACAGAACCGGGCAGATCCTTGACTGGTATGCGGAAAGAGACTGCCGCGTCAGAGTGATCCACAAGGTGAATGCCGGCGTGTCGGCTGCCAGAAATACCGGGATCGAGAACTCCACAGGAAAATGGATCATGTTTGTGGATTCCGACGATTATCTGGATACTTCCGCCTGTGAAAAGGTATGGAAGGAATCCATGACCAATACATCGGATATTATTGTACACGGAGGATACATTGTTCCGGATTATCCGAAACCGGAGTCCTGGAAATACTGGGCAGTGCTCACCCGAAAAACAGTGTATCCGAAGTTCTCATTTAATGTGCTGGAAGAGCGGGGAGCTACTCCCTTTCTCTGGCTGCAGGCATACCGACGGGAACTGCTGGAACGAACCGGAGTGCGGTTTTGTGACAGCATCACCTTTGGAGAAGACCTGATCTTCCAGTTCGAAAATCTTCCCTTTGCCAATGGCGTGTCTTTTATTGACGACAGGCTGTACTATTACCGCTGGTACCGGGAAGGTTCCCTGATGAAAGAAGCAACCGCCGATCTGGATGCCCGCACGTCCCGGCATATCAGCAACATAGGGGTCATCGCATCCTTCTGGAAAGAACGGGGACTGCTGGACCGGTACGGCAAGGAATTTCTGGGCTGGGCGGTAGGTTTTGTGATCCCTGATCTGGAAAAACTGGAACTGAAGGATGTGCCTTCACTGGCACGGCAGTTGGACGCCGTCCTGGAAGAAAACGATCTGAAGAGGTTCTCTTCGGGACTTCATGGTGCAGCAGGCAGGCATTACCGGAAGATGTTGAAGCTGAAAGACTAAGCAGGAAGAAAGACAGGTACGCCGATCTGTATTTTCAAATCTGCGGATCTGGGATATAATATATAATTATGTTTTTAGCGCAATGGAATTAAGGAGCAATCTGGAATGAGCTTATTTATAAGGAAATTAACAGTGTTTTTATTGGCAGGAGTGATGGCGGCTTCTGTTATTTCCATGCCGGCAGCGGCAGAGGAAAGCATTTTGGAGAGTCAGGCAGCATCTGATCTCTTGATGGAAGAGCCTGCTTCACAGGAAGTGATTACTGTCGACACACTCACTTTGGAAACAGAAGAAGAATCAGTTACAGAGGAAGAAACGGCAGAAGAGGAAACTGTTGAAACAACAGATCCAGCGGCAGAAGAGATTCCGGAAGAAGAGCCCGAAGTACTGCCGGAGGAAGAGCCTGAAGCGCTGCCGGAAGAGACCTTTGAGGAAGAGTCCGGAGAGAGTCCGGAAGAGGTTACCGAAGAAGAGCCGGAACAAGCTGCCGAGGAAGAGACGGCTGAAACACCAACCGAAGATGAAGCCAATGCGGACGTATCGGAAACAGCAGCCGAAGAAATAACAGAAGAAGAAACGGAAGAAGGAACAGAAGAAGAGACCGATCCCCGGGAAGAAGAAACGGAAGATACGGAAGAAGAAACAACCGAAGAGGAATTTGTGGAGATCGCAGAAGAGTTTTCTGATTCCCAGGTCATGTATGAATACCTGAATATGGATTCTGACTCACTGCTGAGTGAGTACATCGGTATGGGAGAAGGCGCTTTCGTTGAAGACGGGATGATGGTGTATTCCATTGAGCCTCTTTATGCCAGCAGCTATAACGGCAATAAGCTTTCTGATCTTACAAAGATCATCTATGATGAGCTGAAAACTACCGTAAGCAAAGTGGCGAACGGTTCCATAACCAGTACAAAGATGACCAAAAGCCTGACGGCTTCGAATCTGTCTTCCTACAAATGGACAGCATCTGATCTTGGGGTCAGCACCCTGTTCGGTGATGAAGCGCGGACTACGATTAACAAAACAGCGGCCAATACAGCCATTAACCAGATTTATGACCCTGCAGCAGCCGTAAAATCCCTGATTCGTGACTGTCCCTGTGAAATGTTCTGGTTCGGTAATCAGTATACGCTGAATAAGACATATACGCCTGTCGTAGCTTATGATTCCACGATCAAAGATTATGTCATGACGATGAAAACCGTCACGATCTCCATTAACCTTTCCGTGGCCCAGGATTATCAGGGAGCGGACTCTTATACAACGAAACCTGCCAAGATCAATGCGATCAACAGTACCATTTCAACCGTGAACGGCATCATTTCCGCTGCTGCCGGAAAGGATGATCTGTCGAAGCTGGATTATTATCGTCAGAAGATCTGCAGTCTGGTGACTTATGATCATTCCATCACAAGCGCTAATTATCCGGGCGGCTACGGTAATCCCTGGCAGATCATTTATGTTTTTGACGGAGACAGCACAACCAATGTCGTCTGTGAAGGATATGCCAAGGCATTTCAGTATCTGTGCGACCAGAGCGGTTTTTCAGGGAAAGTGCAGGCAGTTTACAGCGTGTCCGGAACATTTCAGGCAGGATCCGGCTCTGTGGGGGGACATCTGTGGAACATCGTGAAACTGAATGACGGCAAGAATTATATGGTCGATCTGACAAACTCCGATGGCTATTCCGGAAACAACCGCCTGTATATGGTGCAGCCTATGAGTGGGACTGTGGATGACGGCTATCAGTTTGTGATCGGAGGCACGACTTATACCTATAAGTATTCTTCCGATACCCGTCTGATCTACAGTGATTCCGAACTGACTTTAAGTCCGGTCCATGAATGGGACAAAGGAACGATCACATCACAGCCCACCTGCTCCAAGATGGGTATTAAGACTTATAAGTGCAAGCTCTGCAGTGAGACAAAGACAGAAGAATTCGGTCCGCTGAAAGCCCATACCGTCGTTACGGATCCTGCGGTGGCTGCCAACTGTACGACGCCTGGCAAGACAAAAGGAACGCACTGTTCAGTATGCGGCACGGTGATCACGGCGCAGAAGACTATTCCGGCTAAAGGACATACAAAGAATGTTCTGGTGCCGGCTGTTGCAGCGACCTATTTCTCAGCAGGCCAGACAGAAAGCAGTACCTGCACCGTCTGCGGCGCAACCCTCAGCGTCTACAGGACTGTGCCGATGCTGGAACTTACCAGGGTGCTGAAAAGAGGCGTATCCGGTGAAGATGTTCGTCAGGTACAGGAAAAACTGATTCAATTGGGTTATCTGGATGATGTGGCAGACGGTGCCTTCGGAGGAAACACGGAAGCGGCTGTTATCGCGTTCCAGGAAGCAAGCGGCCTGAGTGAACCGGATGGTATGGTCGGGAACTGGACCATGGGAAAACTCCGGGAAGCCAGCGCCGGGTCCAATTCCGGCGATCCCGGCTCTTCTGATAAGCTGACGATCTCCGAAACCCTGAAGGTGGGATCCACCGGCAGCGAAGTAAAGGCGGTCCAGCAGCGTTTATATGAACTGGGTTATCTGGATGCGGTTCCGGATGGGATCTATGGAAACAAGACAAAAGCGGCCGTGGAAGAATTCCAGATCAACAACGGCCTTGGATACAGTGACGGCATGGTAGGCAACTGGACGATCGGAAAGCTGAACGGCAATCCGGTGCCGAAGAACGGCAGCAATCCCGGCGGCTCTGACAGTTCTGAACCTTCCGGAACGCTGACAATCTCGGAAACCCTGAAAGTAGGTTCCACAGGGAATGAAGTGAAGGCAGTCCAGCAGCGTTTGTATGAACTGGGCTATCTGGATGCAGTGCCGGATGGAATCTATGGAAACAAGACAAAAGCAGCTGTGGATGATTTCCAGTTGACAAATGGCCTTGGATACTGCGATGGTATGGTAGGAAACTGGACCATTGGTAAGCTGAACGGCAATCCGATCCCGAAGGGCAGCAACTCCGGCTCTTCTGATAAGCTGACGATCTCCGAAACCCTGAAGGTGGGGTCTACCGGCAGCGAAGTAAAGACGGTTCAGCAGCGCTTATATGAACTGGGTTATCTGAAGGTGACGCCTGACGGTATCTATGGGAATTATACAAAGGAAGCGGTGAATGCATTCCAGCTGAAAAACGGCCTGGGATACAGTGACGGTATGGTAGGCAACTGGACCATTGGAAAACTGAACGGCAATCCGGTCGCAAATGATTGATCACGATAAAGTATGATGGAGAAAGCAAAAAAGCAGAGGATCGAATATCTGGACATCGCGAAGGGGATCGGTATCCTGCTGGTTGTTCTGGGACACTGTAATGCAAAACCCGATTGGATCACCCATTTCGTGTTTTCTGTTCACATGCCGCTGTTTTTCATTCTGTCAGGTTTTACATTCAGCCGGAAACATCTGGAACATCCTCGGGATTTTATCAGGAAATCCGCAAAAATGCTTCTGGTTCCATACGTGATCAGCGTTGTGGCAGTGATCGTGTTCCAGGTTGCCAAAGCATTGATCTGGAATGGCGATCTGAGATACGAACTGGTCAAATGGTCGCTGTCTGGTCTTTACGGATCCGGTGCCAGGGTGCCTGCCTTTTTTGAGCAAATGGGACTTCCGGTTACCTTTATCGGAGCAATATGGTTCCTTCTGGCACTGTTTTTTGCCAGAATCCTGCTCCTGGCATTTCTTAAGACCAGAACGCCGGCCTTGTGGGCAATGGTCTGTTTCTTTATCGGGTACGTTACAAGCCAGAAGATCGGATGGTTTCCTTTCAGTATCCAGGCCGGGTGCTGTGCGGCATTATTCCTGTATATAGGATTTCTTATAAAAGAAAACGATCTGTTCCGATGGGACGCGGTACATTGGATCTTAAAGGCCGTCATGCTGCTGGTATGGGTATACTGTTTTCTTTTCCATGGAAAACTGTGGTTTGTCAGCAATACTTACACAGATGGATTTGTCGACATCATCGGTTCCATCTGCGGTACATTTGTGATCGTGTATCTTTCTCAGGGACTGGAAAAGATCCGCCTGTTCAGGCGCTGCCTTGGCTGGCTTGGCAAAGCATCCCTGGGAATCATGTGTGCCAATCTGATCGTGCTGGACAGCTGGCCGATCAGCAAGACGGTAGGCTTTCTGAGCAGGCTGATCCATACAAGTTATTTTAAAGCAGAAGTGATCATGCTGTTCGCAGCCACTGCACTGGTAACAGCAGCCATGTATTTTATACCCTGGATCAACCGGCGCATGTATCCGGCGCTGTTCCGGGATCGTTGAATCATTCTTTTGAAAGGATAAGGAAATGGACAGACCGATCGTCAGTATCATTATACCTGTATTTAATCTGAAGGATTATATTGAGAAAGCTTATGACAGCATCTGCTCCCAGACTCTGACGAACTGGGAGATGTTTCTGGTGGACGACGGGTCTACGGACGGAACGTCGGAGATCTGTGATATCCTGGCATCCGATGACAGCAGGATCCACGTGATCCACCAGGAAAATCAGGGGGCTGCCGGGGCACGTAATGCTGCCATCGAAAAAGCCACTGGGAAATATCTGTATTTCCTGGATGCTGATGACTGGGCAGTATCAGATATGCTGTACGAAATGGTGTGCCTGGCAGAAAACTATTATCTGGATGCATGGGCAGGAGTTCCGATCAACAATGCGGGACGCCGGATGGAAGCCATTGGAAGATATTCCCGGAATCCTGCTGATATGATCGCGGATGTGCCGGAAGAGCAGTGCGCCCAGATGGTCATCACGGGGTTTTATATCGAAACCTATTATTCGGAAACAGAGTATTATATTCAGAAACAATCGGTCCCTTCCAGAGTGTTCGCGGACAAAGCAGAGTTCAGGGAATACGCTCATGAATTGTTTGACCGGAATCTCCTGTACACTCCGTGGAATAAACTGTATCTGACCAGTTATATCCAGGAGAACCAGATCCGGTTCCCGAAGACTCATTGGGATGATTTCCCATTTAATCTGGAGGTGATCCGGAATATTGAGCGCGTGACGGTATCGGATAAAGCTTATTATCATTTCCTGCGCAAGCGCAGCGATTCAGAATCCGAAAAATACAATATCGGTCTTTACGAGAAACGGGAAGAGGAGAACCAGTGGCTCCTGGATCTGTATGAAGGATGGAAGAAACAGCTGCAGGAGAGGCTGCTCGACGAGATCGAAAAGCATAAGGAGGACCTGCCGGAGATCGTAAAACCCGAGGAAATCGAAGAGAAGAAAACTGAAGAGAAACCAGCTGAAAGGGATCTTTTTGAAGGAAATTCCGCTGAAGGAGATTCCGCTGAAGAAAAATCGGTCGAAGAAACTGCAGCAGAGAATGCTCTTGCGGCTATCATGCCGCAGGTGAATTTCCCACCTTCCCAGGCAAATGAGTTTATCGCCCGGAGATATCTGGAGCGGATTGTCGGCTGTATTGAAAATGTGACCAATCCCGAGTGCCCGCTGTCCAATAAGGAAAAACTCCAGGACATCAAACAGATGATCAGCAAGGATTCGGTAAAGGATGCACTGAAAGTCGCAAAACCGAAATCTTCCTATATGAAGGCGATGCTCGTTCCGATCCGGATGCGTTCCGCAGGACTGGCATATCTGGAAGGGAAGATGATCTCCAGGGTGAAGAAAAAGAATACAAAGATGTTTGCCAGACTGAAGGCAGACAGATAAAAAAGAGGTGCTGCTTGATGCGGCACCTCTTTTAATATGGCTTTCACCATAGGACTTAACAAAGTCGTTTTATTACAGGAAGCGGTCGGCATCCTGCAGAGCCTTGGCAATCACCTGGTCCATGTCATAATACTTGTACTCTCCCAGACGTCCTCCGAAGATCACGTCAGGTTCTTTCTCTGCCAATTCTTTATATAGGAGGAAAAGAGCACCGTTTTCTGCGTCATTGACCGGATAATACGGCTCGTCACCGACCTGCCATTCTGCAGAGTATTCACGGGAGATCACGGTCTTCGGAAGATCATTTCCATCTTCATCCTTGCCGAATTCGAAATGCTTGTGTTCGATGATCCTGGTGTAAGGAGTCTCTGCGTCCGTGTAGTTGATCACGGCATTTCCCTGGTAGTTCGGAATATCCAGCACTTCTGTCTCAAATCGTACGGAGCGATATTTTAAAGCCCCGAGCCTGTAATCGAAATACTGATCTATGGGACCGGTAAAGACGACCTTCTTTGCGGCTTTCCTGTATGTTTCCCGTTCTTTCAGATAATCCACACCGAGTTTTACTGGGATCTCACCGATGATGCGTTCCACCATTTTTGTATAGCCGCCTACGGGAATTCCCTGGAACAGGGCATTGAAATAATTATTATCAAATGTGAATCGGACAGGGAGCCTTTTAATGATAAAAGCCGGAAGCTCGGTGCAGGCGCGGCCCCACTGCTTCCCGGTATAGCCTTTGATGAGCTTTTCGTAGATGTCTGTTCCGATCAGGGAGATCGCCTGTTCTTCCAGGTTGGAGGGCTCGAAGGCACGGATTTTTTCCGCTGCAGTTTCCTCGGTGTCCTCAGGTGTTACTCCGGCAAGTGAAGAGAGAGCTGCTTTTTTCTGCTCCTCGATCTTGTCCATAGCTTCCTGCGGGGTGATCACGCCCCACATTTTTGAGAAGGTATTCATGTTAAACGGAAGATTGTAAAGCTCTCCGTGGTAGTTCGCGACAGGACTGTTGGTATAGCGGTTGAATTCCGCGAAACGGTTGACATACGCCCAGACTTTTCGATCATTTGTATGAAAAATATGAGCACCGTATTTATGTACATTGATGCCTTCGATCTTCTCTGTATAAATGTTGCCGCCGATGTGGGGACGCTTGTCGATGATAAGGCAGGTGTAACCGCGTTCCGTGGCTTCACGGGCAAAAACAGCGCCATAGATCCCGGCGCCGACGATCAGATAATCATACATGACAGTTCCTCCGTATTACTATTGGTTTTCTGTGAGGCCGGCTTAAAGTATAAGACCTTCCGCCGGTTAAAGTGTACTATAATGGCGCTCAGGTGTCCAGCCGCCGATGATTCGCCTCCTGGAAAGGAATAAAGAACAGATTGAAGACGAAATGCAAAAAAATGATTGTGGAACAGGCTGTTTGTTTATCCACATTATCCACCGTGTTTTGCACAATTGTTACGTTTTTTTTAATTTCGAACACTGAAAATATAATGAAAATGACAAAAAAACAGTGAAAGGGCAGCGGGAGATGTGGATAAACGGTGTTAAGAGCATCAAGCAATTTTGTAAAAAAATGTTACAGGGAAGAAATAAATGTGGAAAAATCATTTTGCAAAAGCACACAAATCGTGTAAAATTCTTGCAAACAGGCCTGAACTTGGATAAAGTGCACATCATAGTGACGAAATTTTGTGATTTATTTTGTTAATCATTTATTACAAAATGGGTGTACAAATTATTACGAAATGTGTTATATTATGTGTGCGTCAAATCATATGGCGCTTTTATCGCAACTGTCGCAACGAAAAATCGGAGAAATGAGAAAAGATATGAAAAGAAAACAGAACAAGTCAACAAAGAGATTGGCTGTTTGTACAGTCGTCGTTGTTGCATTAGTGGGAATTTCAGTTTTTTCATTGTATTCTTTAGCTAATCAGAAGAAGGATGCAGGAATCAAGGTCGATACTGTAGCAGATGCTAATGATATTGCAGTTGTTGCAGGCAGACTGGCTCTGGAAGAGGAAGCAGCTCCTGTTGAGGAAGTTGTTTATGTTCCGGAAGTCATTGAATATGAAGCTCCTGCTGAGATCGTAGAGGTCGAGGAAGAACTCGTTGTCGTTAGCAGTGTTGTGGAAACAACAGTTGTACCGGAACCGGTAGCAGCTGTGATTGAAGACACACAGACTGTGGAAGAGCCTGTTGCTCTTGCTGTTCTTAATACAGAGCCTGTATTCGCTGAGACCTATGAAGAGCCTGCATACGAGGAACCGGTTTACTGGGAGCCTGAGTATGAAGAGCCTGTATACGAAGAACCTGCATACGAGGAACCGGTTTATGAGGAGCCTGCATACGAAGAGCCGGTTTACTGGGAGCCTGAGTATGAAGAACCCGTATACGAAGAGCCTGCATATGTGGAACCTGTTTATGAAGAGCCCGAGTATGAAGAGCCTGTCTATGAAGAACCCGAGTATGAAGAGCCTGTCTATGAAGAGCCTGAGTACGAGGAGCCTGTAGATGAAGAAACAGAAGTTCCGGAATCAACCAGAACAACTGTTAATCCGGCCAGCTCCATTGGTCAGCAGATCGTTGACTTTGCAGCAAGCCGTGTAGGTGTGACTCCTTATGTATGGGCCGGAAGATCTCTTGAAACCGGTACAGACTGCTCAGGATTCGTAAGCCTGGTCTATGACAACTTCGGATACTATGCTTCCGCAGCTTCTGATGATTATCAGTTTGACACCGGCAGCTGGGGCACACAGATTTCCTATGATGAGTTGATGCCTGGTGATGTTATCGTATATCGTAACGGCGGTCATGTAGGAATCTATGGTGGTGAAGACGAAGACGGCAATGAGTACGTAATCCATGACTCCAATGAGATTGAAGGCGTCAAGATTTCCGATATGTTCTACACCGATCCGACAGCATATGTCAGGATCCTGGATGACGAAGACATCTACTGGGATGAGGATGAATATTCCGAGGAGGAGTACTACACATCCGAGGAAGAATCCTACGATTACGAAGAGTCATATTACGAGTCTGAGTCTTACGAAGATTACTACGAGTACTACGAATAATTCCTGAAAGAACCCATGAGGGGCTGAATCGAAAGGTTCAGCCCCTTTTTCGTGCCCTGCCTGAAGGAGAAAAGTACGTTGACAGGGCAGGACAGATTACACTATAATTTTTAAGTTGGATATATATTGTATAGCGTATCCGACATCGAAATCAAAGACTGCCGGATTTCGCGGAAAGCGAAACGCAGATCATAGAATGGAGATGAATATCATGTCAAATTGCGCAATTGTAGGAATCAACTGGGGAGATGAAGGAAAAGGACGTATGGTCGATCTCCTGACTCAGGATTACGATATTGTAGTCCGTTATCAGGGCGGCGGTAATGCGGGACATACCGTTGAAAATGAATATGGCAAATTCGCCCTTCATTTGCTGCCTTCCGGTATTTTTCGTCCCGGTGTGATGAATATCCTTGGAAACGGGGTTGCAGTGGATCTGGAAAACCTTTGGGATGAGATGTCTACAGTCATGGACCAGGGCATTTCCCTGACTCCGGATAATTTCCGTATCAGTGACAGAGCATCCCTTTTGCTTCCCTGGCATAGAGAACTTGACGGTCTGGAAGAAGCCAGACTGAAGGACAAAAAGTACGGATCTACCAAACAGGGCATTGCGCCGTTTTATTCCGATAAATACCAGAAGAAGACAATCCTGGCTGGAGAACTGTTCTATCCCGATGTTATGAAAGAACGCCTGGAAGGGCTGCTGGAATGGAAGAACCTGACTTTGACCGGTGTCTACGGGGCAGAACCTTATACCATGGAGAAGCTGATGGCATGGATCGAGGAATTTGGAACGAAGCTGAAACCGTATATCTGCGATACCGGTAAATACCTTCGCCAGGCACACGCAGACGGGAAAAAGATCCTGTTTGAGGCACAGCTGGGGGCACTGAGGGATTTGGATTTCGGTATTTACCCCTATACTACTTCTTCCAATGCTATCGCAGCTTATGCGCCGGTTGGCTCCGGATTGACTTCTGCGAAACTTGACAAAGTTGTGGGCGTTGTAAAGGCTTATTCCACCTGCGTGGGAGAAGGCCCCTTTGTCTGCGAAATGTTCGGTCCGGAAGCAGAAAAACTTAGGGAAGAAGGACATGAATACGGTGCTAAGACAGGACGTCCTCGCCGCGTTGGTCCTCTTGATATTGTGGCTACCAGATATGGCGTTCAGATCCAGGGCGCAACAGATATTGCCCTGACCAAGCTGGATGTTTTGAGCTATCTGGAGCAGATCCCGGTATGTACTCATTATGAGCTGAATGGCGAGATCACAGACGATTTTGTTTTCCCGGCTGCCCAGAACAGTGCGAAACCGGTAATCGAGTATGTGCCCGGATGGGGCGTAGATATTTCTGATGTTCGCAAATGGGAAGATCTTCCTGAAAATGCGAGAAAATATGTAGAGATGGTAGAAGACGCCATCGGATGTCATATCACATACGTATCCGTAGGACCGGAACGTGACGCCTATATCAAGAGATAAGTTAGGAGAATCTATGTACGACAAATATGAATCCCCCCTTTCTACCCGTTATGCTTCCCGCTATATGCTGGAACTGTTTTCTGCCAGGACCAGGATCAAAACCTGGAGACGTCTGTGGATCGCGCTGGCGCGGGCAGAACATAAATTGGGGCTGAATATTACAA
The DNA here is from genome assembly GCA_017510065.1 of Parasporobacterium sp. Classification (GTDB taxonomy): domain Bacteria; phylum Bacillota; class Clostridia; order Lachnospirales; family Lachnospiraceae; genus RGIG5612. The sequence continues at coordinate 8,035 of JAFWOB010000177.1, read as the reverse complement.
AAGAGCAGATCAGGGAACTGGAAGATCACATTGATGAGATCGATTTTGACTGTGCTGAACAAAGGGAAAAGGAAGTGCGTCATGATGTTATGGCACATGTTTACACCTATGGAAAGGTGGCGCCATCTGCAGCCGGTATTATCCATCTGGGAGCGACCAGCTGCTATGTGACGGATAACGCAGATCTTATACTGTATCGGGACGGCCTTCGCTATCTGCGGGGAGAACTGCTGAAAGTTATTGCCAACCTGGCGGATTTTGCCGAACGATATAAAGCTTTACCAACTTTGGGATATACCCATTATCAGCCGGCGCAGTTGGTGACCGTGGGAAAAAGAGCTTCCCTGTGGATGCAGGATTTTGTGACAGATCTGCAGGAACTTGATTTTGTAACAGAACAGATGCCGTTCCTGGGCTGCCGGGGAACCACCGGTACGGAAGCCAGCTTTATGGAACTGTTTGACGGTGATGAAGATAAGATCAGGGAAATGAACCGCCTGATCAGTGAGGAGTTCGGCTTCTCCCGCCTGTTCGCTGTCTGTGGACAGACTTATCCGCGGAAACTGGATAGCCGTATCCTGAACGTGCTCAGTTCCATTGCCCAGAGCTGCTACCGCATGGCCAATGATATTCGTCTGCTGCAGCATGACAGACAGGTGGAGGAACCCTTTGAAAAGAATCAGATCGGATCCTCGGCCATGCCTTACAAGAGAAATCCCATGCGTTCAGAGCGTATCTGTTCCCTTGCCAGATATCTCATGGCAGACGCAGCCAATGCTCCCATGACCGCATCCACCCAGTGGCTGGAGCGAACCTTGGATGATTCCGCCAACAGAAGGATCTCCCTTCCGGAAGGATTTCTGTGTGCAGATGCGATCCTGAGACTGGCACAGAATGTATCAGATGGCCTGGTAGTGAACGAGAAGATCGTAGAGAGAACGGTTAATGAATATCTTCCATTTATTGCTACGGAAAATATCATGATGGAAGGTGTCCGCCGCGGCGGCAACCGTCAGGAACTCCATGAGATCATCAGGGAGTGTTCCATGAAAGCAACGGCGAACATGAAAAACGGTCTTGCCTGCAATCTGCTTTCTCTTCTGGCGGAGGAGCCTGCCTTTAACATGACGGAGGAAGAGTTAACCAAAGCGCTGGATCCCAGTGCTTATATCGGCCGCTGCCCGGCTCAGGTGGAGGAGTTTCTGGCCGAGATCCGTCCGCTGATCGAAGGCGTCAAGAAAGATACTGCGGAGATCAATCTGTAATATATCGGCGATGACAAGATTATTTCGATCATGTACTGCCGTTCCGGTGCACCGGACTACATGATCGAAAAGTGTGTTTGTGTGCCTGAAATGCAGGAAAAGTTCGATTGTGTACCTGAAATGCAGAAAAAGTTCGATTGTGTACCGCTTTGCGGCGGGAAATGACAGAAAAAGTCCGGTTATGTACTGAAAAACAAGAAAATTGATGGTTTTTTAGTGGCCTGGCATTATAAAATGATTAAAATGCCGTACACAAACTCAAATATTGTGCATTCGAGGTACACAATCGGCGAAAATGCGCAGACGCAGGCCAATACGGACAGACACAGACCAAAACAGAAAAGCATAGACAAACACAGAAACACCTATCAATAACGGAGAATAACCTTTGCTTCAAGAGTATGATCTGACACAACTGATCCAGCCGCTGTGCGGCTGGTTTCTGCAAAATGCCAGGAAACTTCCCTGGCGTGATGATCCGACCCCTTATCATGTATGGGTCTCGGAGATCATGCTGCAACAGACCAGGGTGGAAGCGGTAAAGAATTATTATACTCGTTTTATCAAAGCTCTTCCGGATATTTCGGCGCTGGCACAATGTGAAGAGGATGTTTATCTGAAACTTTGGGAAGGACTCGGCTATTACAGCCGGGTCCGAAATCTGCATGCGGCTGCAGTTCAGGTCATGGAAGAATATGACGGCAGGATCCCGGATGATTACGGAACACTGCTGAAACTGAAAGGGATCGGAAGCTATACAGCCGGTGCCATCGCCTCTTTAGCCTATGAAAAGCCGGAACCTGCAGTGGATGGCAATGTGCTGCGAGTTCTTGCAAGGGTCAGTGCCGATGATACGGATATTATGAATCCTAGCTTCCGGAAAGAGACGGAGCAGCGCTTAAGAGCGCTCCTGCAATATTGCTGCGAACGGACAGGCAGTAATGAAAAAAACAATGGGCAGGAAGCCGGATCATTCTCACCACGCGTTTTTAACCAGGCTCTTATGGAACTGGGAGCTTTAGTATGTGTCCCGAATGGGGCGCCGAATTGTGAAATATGTCCCTGGAAAGATCTTTGCCGGGCAAGAAAAATGGAACTCACGGACCGGATTCCGGTACGCACGAAAAAGAAGGAACGACGCAAAGAGGAAAAAACAATCCTGTTGATCCGGGACGGCGATAAGATTGCGCTGCATAAACGTCCTGCAAAGGGACTGCTTGCCGGACTCTATGAATTTCCGAATAAGGAAGGACATTTGAGTGAATCCCAGGTGATCAGCCTGGTACGGAGCATGGGGTACTCCCCCTTGCGGATTAAAAGACTGACAGATTCTGTTCACATCTTCTCTCATGTAGAATGGCATATGATCGCTTATTCTGTGCTGGTAGAAGAGGAAGCCTTTGCCACAAAAGAGCAGAAACAAAGAGCTGCGATGGAGGAACTGGTCTTTGCGGATGCGAAGGAGCAGAAGGAACATTACGCTCTGCCGTCTGCATTTGCCGCCTATAGAAAGGATATCTGATCATGAAAAAAGTGATTGTTCTAGGAGGAGGTACCGGCCTGTCATGCCTTTTGTCAGGACTGAAACTGTTTCCAATGGAGGTTACGGCGGTGATCGCAGTCAGTGACAATGGAAGCAGCACCGGTGTTCTAAAGGAAGAATACGGTATCCCTGCAGTAGGGGATGTGGGCAAGGTTCTTTTGTCCATGACCAATGTGGATGAAGATTTTGTCCGGCTCCTGAGCTATCGTTTCCATAAAGGAGGAACATCCCTGGATAACCATCCGGTGAGGAATATTCTCCTGACAGCTCTGATCGACCAGAAAGGAAGTCTGACAGAGGCAGCCAGATATATGGGAAAGCTCCTGAAGGTGCGAGGGGCAGTCCTTCCCCTGACAGAGGAAAAGGTGGAACTGGTGGGCAAAGGATACCTGAGTGACGAGGAATTCTATGGACAGGTGGATGTAAGTAAAAATATCCGTTATATTTCCACGCTGTCTTATGACCACGATATCCGCATCAGCGATGAGATCCTCAAAAAGATCGCGGACAGTGACCTGATCATTTTCAGCCCCGGAAGTTTATATACCAGCATCCTGCCGCATCTGATCGCAAAAGATATTGTAAACGCCCTGGAAAAGGCTGCCGCTCCTATTATGTATGTTTCCAACCTGGTGACGCAGCCTGGGGAAACAGACGGCTACAACGTCAGCGATCATCTGGCGATCTTAAATAAGTATCTGGGGAAACGAAAAATCGACCTGGTGGTCAGCAATCATGCGGAGATTGATGAAAAGATCGCAGCCAAATACCTGCGGACGGAGAATAAGACCCTGGTCAGGCTGGACCGGGAGAAGGTCGAAGCTATGGGAGCAGAGATCATTGAAGATGACATTTTCGGTATAGAAGACGGGAAGATCCGTCATGACGCGCTGAAGACTGCATTTATGATTTTTTCATGTCTGATGAGGCAGAAGTATTGAAAACACTGGGAGAATCGATTAAAATAAAATGAATTTTTTAGTACTTTAAAGGAATACATTCAGTAGTTAGGAGATTTACAAATGGGCAGATATTTCGGAACAGATGGTTTCAGAGGAAAGGCAGGAGAAGTATTGACTGCCGAGCATGCATTTAAGACGGGACGGTATCTCGGATACCATTTTGGGAGGAATCATGCGGGTGAAGGAAGAGCAAGGATCGTGATCGGCAAGGACACCAGAAGGTCCTCCTATATGTTTGAGCACGCTCTTGCAGCAGGCATTACTGCTTCTGGTGCGGATGCATATATGATCCACGTCACCACCACACCCTGCATCAGTTATATTACAAACGACGAGAAATTTGACTGCGGCGTCATGATCTCCGCAAGCCATAACCCGTATTTTGACAATGGCATCAAGCTGTTGAACGGCGAAGGCGAAAAGATGGACGATGCACTGCAGGATACGATCGAGGATTATATCGACGGAAAGATCCCGGAGATCCCCTATGCCACAGGAGATGCTGTCGGCAAGGTGGAAGATTTTTATTTCGGCCGTAACCGCTACATCGGGTATCTTACCAATCTGGCGGAAAAGTCCCTGGAAAACTGCAAAGTCGGAATCGACTGCGCCAACGGCAGTACCTGGATGATCGGCCGTGCAGTATTTGATGCACTTGGCGCTAAGCCGAAGGTCATCAATAACAACCCGAACGGCCTGAATATCAATTTCAACGCCGGTTCGACGCATATCGAAGGACTTCAGCAGTTCGTACGGGAAAACATGCTGGATGTCGGTTTCGCTTTTGACGGCGACGGCGACAGATGCCTGGCAGTGGATGAAAACGGAAATGTGGTCAACGGCGACAAGATCATGTACATCTGCGGAAAATACATGAAGGAAAAAGGAAGACTGAAAGATGACACCATCGTGACCACCATCATGTCAAATTTCGGTCTTTACAAAGCGTTGGACAACAATGACATTAAATATGAAAAGACCAAGGTCGGCGACCGTTATGTCTACGAATGCATGAAGGAAAAGGGATATTCCCTGGGCGGAGAGCAGTCAGGCCATATCATTTTCCGGGATTACGCTCATACCGGCGACGGTATGGTGACGGCTATCATGCTGATGAATGTTATGATCAAAACACAGCTTCCGCTGTCGATTCTGGCAAAAGGCTGCGAGATGTATCCGCAGGTCCTGAAAAATGTTGTTGTAGATGATAAAGAAGAGACCCTGAAGGATTCCAAGGTGCTGAGTGCATGTGACGAGTGTACTGCAAGCCTGGGCAATAACGGCCGTGTGCTGCTGCGCGCCAGCGGTACGGAACCGGTACTGCGTGTCATGGCGGAGGCGGGATCCGATGCGGAGGCAGAGGAAAATGTAGACCGCATCATTGCCGCAATGGCAGCATCAGGACATCTGAAGGAGGTAAGAAAATAATGGCAGTGAAGATCAGTGAACTGTATGATCTGGAACATACTCTGGCAGCAGATTATCTGCGTCAGTTCGAATACCCCTGGGAAGCCCTGGCCGGCATCAAGGAGCTGATCCTGGAAATCGGAAAGAACCTTCCGGAAGAGGAGTACGACCATCCGGCAGAAGATGTCTGGATCGCCAAGGATGCCAATCTGTACAATCATACCGCTTATATCGGAGGACCTTGTATCATAGGCCACCGCACGGAAGTTCGGCCGTCGGCTTTTATCAGAGGATCAGCCCTGGTGGGGAACGACTGTGTTGTAGGAAACTCTACGGAACTGAAAAACGTAATCCTGTTCGATAATGTGCAGGTGCCGCATTACAATTATGTGGGTGATTCCATTCTGGGGTATAAAGCTCATATGGGAGCCGGATCCATTACTTCCAATGTAAAAAGCGATAAGAAAAATGTTATCGTAAAAGACAGCGGGGAAGAATATGTGACCGGCAGGAAGAAATTCGGTGCCATGCTGGGTGACCGGGTGGAAGTCGGTTGCAACTCCGTTCTGAATCCCGGATCGGTGATCGGCCGTGATTCCAATATTTATCCGACCTCCTGCGTCCGGGGCGTTGTTCCTGAAAAACACATCTGGAAAGATAAAGACCATGTGGTGGCGAAGACAGAGTAACAGACCCGTTGCCTTTCGGTGAAAAGAACGATACAGAAGGATGGAAAAAAACATGTGGAAAAGAAGTATCCGGACAGGGATCGCATTACTGTTTGCACTGACACTGATCCTTCCTGCGTGTTTCAGCACATATGCTGAAGAGACACAAACACAGGTCAGCAGCCTGCTGCAGCCCCGTGAAACAGGGGATGCATATGATGTGGAAGTTACGGAACCTGATGATGAAAATGAGGGCGCTGACAAAACTAAGGAACAGACCGGGGGAGATACTTCCGTCAGTTCCAACAGCTCCACACGCGGCCTGAATACCTCCAATAAGGAACCGGCAAAACTGAACGGATACAATTTTATTCTCTTTGGCCTCAGCGGACAGAATTCCGGAGATGATAACAGAAGCGATACGATCATGATCGTGACAATCGATCCGGACCGTCAGGAGATCAAGCTGACATCGATCCTCCGGGATACCAAGGCAGCAATCGAGGGACATGAACCCCAGAAGATCAATGCGGCTTATAAATACGGCGGCGCAAAACTGGCTGTTAAAACGATCAACCAGAATTTCAGCCTGGATCTGAACGAGTATGTGACGGTGGATTTTACAACCCTGGAAGATGTGATCGATATCCTGGGAGGCATCGAGATCGAACTGACCTACGATGAGATGGACTTCATCAATACATATGCGGCAGAACCTGTAAAGGAAGGCCTTAATACCCTGAACGGGGAGCAGGCGCTTTTGTACAGCCGGATCCGTAAGATCGATTCGGACAAGATAAGAGCAGGCAGGCAGCAGAAAGTCATCGAGGAAATCCTTGGCAAATTAAAAGGAAGCAATTTTCTGCAGTGGCTTAAGATCCTGTTTAAAGTACTGGAATCCTCTGAGATCTCCATGTCAGTCCTGGATATCATTAAGGTGATCAGCCTGCCATTATCCTCCTATCAGATCGTTAAAAATGTTATTCCGGATATCGATTATGATACGGATCTTACCACCATGATCGATGAACACGGCGAGTGGATCTGGGTTTACGACCTGGAGGCTGCCGGTAATCGTATCGTAGATATCATAAATAACCAGTAACAGTTTTCGGTAAAGGATGATCGAAATGAAGAAACAGAAAAAGAAAATGTCTAAAGGCTTTAAGGCTGCAATCATTATTATCCTTATAGTGGCTGTAGGTTTGATTGGATTCAGTGTATCTAAGCTGGTGAAGATCGACAATTCCTATAAAGAGGCAAATGACCTGTATGCAGAAATCGAAGAACTGGTCGTTACTCCCAGAAAGGCATCCGTAAAACTGGCTCCGGAGCAGGAGATGACAGAGCAGGTGCCGGATGGGGCATTGAAGGAAGCGTCAGCTGAAAAGGCAGAAGTGATCTTTACACCGGGAGAACCGGTACAGATCATCGGAGGAACACATCCGTCTGATCCGGAGTGGGCAGTTTATCCTTCCAAAGAGGATGCAGAAAAACCGGAACACGTATCGTTCCTGTTCCGCTTTGCGTCTTTGTCCCTTGATTTTGATGCACTCCTTGGTCTGTGTGAGGATTCTAAAGGATGGATCTATCAGGAAGATATCATGTCTTATCCGGTGGTGCAGGGAGAAGACAACAACCAGTATCTGCGCAACATGATCAACGGAAAATACAATGTGGCAGGAACGCTGTTTGTAGACAGCCGGTTTCCGGATGAACTGAAAGGACGTTATTCGACGATCTACGGTCATAATATGGATGACAAGTCCATGTTCGGAAGCATTACATCCTATAAAAAAGAAAAATACTACAAGGAACACCCCTCGTTTGAAATCTTTATAGAAGGCCAGGCATATCTGTATCAGGTTTACGCTGCAGCGCAGATCGGAATCGACAGCGATCTGTTTACCATTTTTGAAGTGGATGACGAATTGTTCCAGGATGTGATCGACGAGGTCGAAAGGATTGCCGGCAGAAACCAGGATGAAACGGCTGTTAACAAGAAACCGGCTGAGGAAAATAAGGAACCTGTCACCAGAGATGCCGCTGCGGTAATCGGAAGTGAAGAAGCAGCTGACAAAAGTGCTGATCAGACTGCCGGAAAGAAAGATAAAGATGACGATGATGATGAAGATGAAGATAATTCGGTCATGACCTATAGAACCATAGCAAGGGATCTGACTAACGGTT
>JAFWOB010000027.1 GCA_017510065.1 Parasporobacterium sp. | reverse complement strand
TACACGCGCTTCCCAACACGGATCAGGTCGGATGTCAGGCAGCTTAAGAAAATGTTGTCCGGCTGGAGATAGAAGATCGCTTCATCGTCATCCGAAAAGATGTCGAATGCCTCATCACTGTAGCGGCCAACCATCTTGATGCCGCACTGCGGATTGACAGAAAGCATCCTGACCTCGCCCATCGGATTGGGCTTTGTGAAGTGCGTCTTCCATTTCTCTGCGCCATCGTGCTTCTTTTGGGGTTTCTCGTTTAATCTGTACATGCCATTTTCCTCCTTGTGGCTGAAATAAAAAAACGGCCATCCCTTTGCATTGCTGCGAAGAAATGACCGTTACTGCACTGATTCTTCTTCATCCCCGTAGGGGTTTACCCAGTCCGGCTTCCACCGGAACGGTTCCTGGGGATTAGCTGCCGGCTCCAGAGAGTCGATAAAAATATCCCGCCAGTTCTCGGTGTACTCCAGCGGCAGGTAATCCAGAACGATATGCCAGTCCGCCTGCTCTATAAATTCCGTGATCACCATGAGCACATCTTTGCGGAACTGCTCCAGGAACGCTTCCTGTACGTCCGTATTGCTGTTGTACTCAAATATCCGGTAAAGACGGGTCTGGTGGCAGAACTCCTTAAACTCGATATCCACGTCGCCGCTGCTGTAAAGCTGGATATTGAAATCCTGCGCGTACCGGTGGAAAGCAATATAACGGTTGCCTTTCTTCAGAGCCACTCTGATCTGCGGGCTGCCATTGTTTTTTACTGAGCTTTCAAAGATCGCGTCCAGCACATACCCAAAGGCTTTCTTTGTGAATGCCTCCCTGGCTGCCTTTTCAATTCTTTTCTGTTCCGCTTTTGTCATCTGTGGTTTCTCCCTTCGTGAAATAAAAAAAACGGCCATCTCTCTGCATTGCTGCGAAGAAAGGACCGTTACCTTGCCTGTTCTCTCTGTTTTCGCCGCTGCCACTGTTCCAGCAGCCGGATGATCGTGTCCTCCATCTGTTTCGGCGTGTAGGACTTCGGGAAATACTTCCGAAGCACTTCATGGGAGATCGTAACCTTGCTCATATCGTCCTTTTTGACCTCATCCATTACCGCGCACATCACATCCAGTGAGCATTTGCCTTCCTGACTGTATTTCTTGATCCGCTGCGCCTGGGACAGGGACGGCGTTGCCTGCGCGTAGTCCATGGCCTCCATGAAGTCCTTTTGTTCCTCCGGCTTCAGGTAGGAAAGCTCCACCGCCGGATTGAACGCCAGCTTCCTCTGATCGACCATATCCAGAAGCTCCGGAATCAGGTATGTCAGGCGTATAAACCGCTGTACCTGCTTGTAGCTTTCCCCGGCAGCGTCACCGATCAGCTCCGTTGTCCGCTTCCCAAAGAAATCTGGGACAACTTGTCCCACATTTTCTTTTCCGGGCCGTCCGGCCTGCCGCTTCATGGCTTCGTTCTTCATCCGATAGGCGAACGCCCTCTCACTGGGTAGCAGCTCTTCACGCTGCAAGTTGCTGTCCACCATCAGGATTGTCGCCGCGTCGTCGTCCATTTCCCGGACGATCACCGGCATGGTCTCTTTCCCGGCAAGCTCGGAAGCATGATGCCGCCTGTGGCCGGAGATCATTTCATAGCCGCCCTCCGGCGACGGTCTTGCAATGGCCGGAACCATGACACCGTACCGGCGTATGCTTTCCACGGTCCGTTCCATGGATTCGTCATCCAGCACCTTGAACGGGTGATCTTTGAACGGATGCAGCTCGGAAAGCGGTATTTCCTGCACCTTCTCCGCCGCCTGGTCAGCACGGCTCTCCTCGGTTGAGAAGATATCATCGTAGCTGCTCAAGCTGATGTTTGCGCCTTTTTTCGGCATTGGCCTGCACCTCCTTTGTCAGTTTCTGATATGCCTCCGCGACTTTCCCTTTGGGATCATGCAGGAAAATGCTTTTCCCTTCGGAGCTGATCTCCGCGGCCCTGACCGAACGGGGAATCTCGGTATTGAATACCTTGATATGGCCGCCGTAGGTATCACGGATCAGGGAAGAAATCTCTTTGGCGTAATTCGTCCGGCTGTCCACCATGGTCAGCAGGATGCCTTCAATCCGCAGCTTTGGATTGATCTGCCGCTTTACCTTGTTGATCGTCTGGAGCAGCTGTTCCAGTCCTTTCGCGGAAAGATAATTGGCCTGCACCGGAATCAGTGTGGTATCCGCCGCTGCCAGCGCATTGACGGTCAACATCCCAAGGCTGGGCATACAGTCAAGAAGCACATAGTCATAATCCTTCTTGACCGGCTCCAGGAACTGTTTCAGAATCCGTTCCCGGTTCATCGTGTTGACCAGCGCCACCTCAAGACCGGCAAGAGAGATGTTTGCCGGAATCAGGTCGATGCCTTCCTGCTGGTGAAGAATCCCTTCCGCAGGCTGTATCGCGTCTTCATTGATCGTCTTGTTTAGGAGATCAAACAGCGTGGTCTCCAGATCATCCGGTCTGGGGTATCCAAGGCTGATCGTCAGCGATCCCTGCGGATCAGTGTCCACCAAGAGCACTTTCTTTCCTTCCCGTGCAAGCCCGATTCCGAGGTTCTCCACCGTCGTCGTTTTCGCCGTGCCGCCTTTTTGGTTGACGACACAGATCACTGTTGGTTTGTCCTTCATACGTCCTCCTATTCTTTCCAGCCGTATAAATCGTGGTTGACCTTCGTCTGATAGTAGTGGTCGATGGTCAGCGGCGCGTTATACAGCGTAGTGAGCATGTACGCCTTGATGTTTCTGATATCCGTGGTGTTCTCATGGATGCAGTCCAGGACATACTGGATATGCTCATAGCCCAGCTTCATGAACCGGCTCTTCACGACCTCCACCGGCCGATCTTCTCCGGCACAGCGGATTGTCTTTGCAGAGCTGCATACGGTATCGATCATAAGCTCCAAAATCTCCTCAATGCGTCCATGGTCATACGGATAACTGATCTTTAAGTCTTCAATGGCAAGATGATCTCTGAAATATTCTTCATACGATCTTCGTTCCTCCATCTCATCCCTTCTCATCCCATCAATCGAAACGGTGATCTTTGCCGATGCCGGCTGTGATTCCGGCGATGGATAGATAGGATTGGTCTTATTCAATTCAGTATTATTAAGATCAGTATTATTTCCGTGTGATTTCCACACGTCCGAAGATGTGATATTCACATCCCCAGAAGTGTGATTTTCACATTTCTTGAAATGTGATTCCGTATCGTTCTGTGGACTGCCTGTGGAAAACTTCAGAACGTAGATCAGGGAAGGCTTTCCCAGCCCCTGGCGTTTCCGCTTGATCAGCCCGATTTTGTTCTCAAGCTCCGAAAGCATCTTGCAGGCTTTCTGATTCCCGCAATGAAGATCGGTCATGATGTCCTCGACCGTGTAGATGATATAGACGCGGTTCAGAGCGTCAAACCACTGGTTCCGTATGGACAGCTGGAGCCGGTCGAGCATCAGGCCGTACAGCAGCTTTGCCTCTGTGCTGATTTCCTGGAACTCATCCCCGGTTATCAGCTTCTTCGGAATACGGTAGAACGAATACTGCTCTGCATCATCCGGACCG
>JAFWOB010000176.1 GCA_017510065.1 Parasporobacterium sp. | reverse complement strand
GTACGTGCGGCACGCCTCCATAACCTCCGGTTCCACCGAGGGATACAATAGTGACAGTATGCTCCTTCCAATCACCAGCATCAGTACCATGCACACCAGCGAAACGATGCCTGCCATGTGGTAGATCTGTGATGCCGCAAGGTCTGCATTCTTCTTATCGCCGCTTCCCAGGTATTGGGAAACCACCACCGCACCGCCGGTCGCTACGGCAGTAAACAGGTAAATGAAGATGGTATACACCATGGTATCCAGCGATACGCCGGACACAGTAGCTTCACCCGCGTAGCTGACCATCAGTGTATCCGCAATGCCAACGACCATCTGCAGCAGCTGCTCGATCAGAAGCGGGATGATCATGGCTTTTAAGGCTTTGTTGGAAAAGATCTGCCGTGCTTTTGGCAGCGTGTTTTTCGGTTCAATTAATCGACTGATTCCCTTCATATCCGCTTTCCGCCTTTATCAGATCTTCTGATTTCCCGTAGGCCAGACATGCTTATCTTTGGCATTTGCCGGTCTGTTCTGTGCCATTACGCCGGCCAGGTTATGGGGCACATAAGGATCTTCCAGATAACGGATCTCTTCTTCCGTCAGTTCCAGTTCCGTTGCTTTGACCGCCCCTTCCACATGATGGAATTTGGTGGCGCCGACAACCGGAGCAGCAACTTTGGTGAGAAGCCAGGCCAGGGACACTTCCGTCATGGTCACGCCACGTTTCTCAGCAATCTGAGCTACACGGTCAATGATCACACTGTCCTGCTTTGCTGTCGCATCGTATTTGAATTTGGCATAAGCATCCTTTTCCAGACGCTGTGAGCTCTCGCCGGGTTTTCTGGAAAGCCTGCCGGAGGCCAAGGCGCTGTAGGGCGTCAGGGCAATCCCTTCTTCCCGGCAGTAGGGAACCATCTCCCGTTCTTCTTCCCGGAAGATCAGATTGTAGTGACCCTGTATGGAAATAAATTTCGCCCAGCCTTCCTTTTCGGCGAGGGCATTGGCTTTGGCCAGCTGCCAGGCGAAACAGTTGGAGATACCGATGTACCGGGCCTTGCCGGCCTTTACCACCCGGTTCAGTCCGTCCAGAACATCCTCTAAAGGTGTCTGCCAGTCCCACATATGATAGATATAAAGATCCACATGATCCATCCCCAGGTTCTGCAGGCTTTTGTTGATCATGTGTTCAATATGCTGCTGCCCGGTGATGTTGTTCTCGATCTCTTCCTTTGTACGGGGCAGAAATTTGGTAGCCACCACCACCTGATCTCTGGGGACGAAATCCCGCAGTGCGCGGCCTACGTATTGTTCACTGGTACCGCTCTGATAAGCGATCGCCGTATCAAAGAAATTGATCCCCATCTCCAGTCCGTGCCGGATGATCTCTTTGGAGTGTTCTTCATCCAGTGTCCAGGCATGCTGTCCCTGCCCCGGATCTCCAAATCCCATGCAGCCCATGCAAATGCGGGAAACAGTCAGATCCGATTTCCCCAGTTTCGTATATTTCATGGTATTTCCTCCTTAAAGCATAATTGACACAGTGCCTTTATTCAGAACCTTATTATAGTTCCGGCACTGTGTCAATTTCAAAATATCATCAGCAGTAATCTCTTCCTAGTTCCACTGCATTTTCCTGAAGTTCGCTCCGATCAGACCGTATTTGATCAGTTTCCCATTTGAAAGCCCAGCTCAGAAAGCCAATTATCTACCTCAATTTGCACATTGTCCTGGTTGTTCTGCGCGTCATTTCCCCGTATGGCAAGCCCTTTCCCCACCGTGGTGTCCGGGCAGACGGAAGAAAGTTTACTATCGAAGCCGGATAATCCGGACCCTTCATGAGTGGAAAAAGGAATCAGTGTTTTTCCCTCCAGGGCTTTTGCATTCTGCTCAAAGAATGTATAACAGATCATCGGCCAGTCCCCCCACCACACAGGAGCCCCGATAAAGACTGTGCTGTACCCGGTAAGATCCGGTACTTCTCCCGCATAGGCCGGGCGGGCTTTTTCATTTTGTTCCTTTTTTGCCACATCTGTCAGTTCAGCATAGGTGTAGGGATAATAATCCTCCTCCGGCAGGATCTCGAAGCTGTCTGCACCGGTCCTGTCGATGATCATTTCTGCAATGATAGCTGTATTTCCTTTGTCGATCACGCCGACGGTATACTGTTCTCCGGTTCTTGAGAAATACACCACAAGAACGTCGCTTCCGCTGCTTGTCGACGGTTCGCCTGCAGCGCTGTTCTCCTTTGCTTCCCCTGCAAAGCAGCTGACAGCAAGCAGGAAAACAAAAGTTACCGGCAGCATAAGAGCTGCCATCTTCTTTATCCTTTTCTTCATATCCATATCTCCTTCTGTTCTCTGTCACTCACTCTTTTTCGTACTGCGGCTGCCAGGATGCAAATCCGGCAAGCGCCTCATCTGTTCTGGTATAGTAGCGGACGCCTTTGTTCAGCTTCGCGATCTCTGCCATCTCATCATCTGTCAGTGTGAAATCCATGATATCCAGATTGTCCTTGATATGATCCACGTTCTTACTGCCGGGGATCACGACAAAGCCCATCTGGGTATGCCAGCGGAGAATGACCTGAGCGCTGCTCTTGCCATACTTCTCACCCAGCTGCTTGAAGATCGGCTCCTCGATGAGAGAACGATCGCCATGTCCCAGCGGATACCAGCTCATCAGCTTAATATCGTACTTATCCATCGTCTGTCTGAGCTCGTCCTGAGCGAAATACGGATGTGCTTCCACCTGGATAAACTGCGGAGCAATTTCCCACGCCTTCTCCAGTTCGGCAATGTATTTTCCTTCAAAATTGGAGATACCGATGGCTTTTGCCTTGCCTTCTCTGTATGCCTTTTCCAACTGCCTGTATCCGGCAAGCCAGTTCCCCGCCGGCTGATGGATGTACAACAGATCTACGTAATCAACGCCCAACCGCTCCAGAGTTTCTTCCACTGCATGATCATTCTCATACTCAGTTGGCCAGAGTTTTGTGGAAACGAAAACATCTTCCCGCTTCAAACCGCTGTCTTTGATCCCTCTCCCGCAGGCTCTTTCATTCACATATGCATTCGCCGTATCAACAAGAGAATAACCCATCTTAAGCGCTTCTCTTACACTGTTTTCTGCTTCTGCAGGAGAAAGCATGAAGGTGCCGATCCCTACCACCGGACATTTTATGTTATTGTTCAAGACTATGTATTCCATGTTCGTTCTCCTTGTAAACCCTTATTCACCAAGCCTATAATTTCCGGTTCTGATCGAAGCGATAACACCGCCATCGATCAGAAGATCCGTTCCGGTAATAAATCCGGCATGCTCTCCCAGAAGGAATGCGGCAGCTTCTGCAATTTCATCTGATGTTCCACATCTTTCCGCAGCTGAAGCGTCCACCATTTTCTGATAACCTTCTCCTGCGGCTGCGAATTCATCATATGCAAGAGGCGTAACAATAATGCCCGGGCTGATGGTATTGATCCTGGCCCTGCGTTCCTTCCATGAAGATGCTGCTGCTTTCTGCGCCTGCAGATGATTAACCCGCTTGGCGATCATATATGCAAGTCCGGAGCTTTGCATAGCCGTTTCTTTGATGATCGGCAGCTCCATAAGTTTCTCTGTCGGCGCAGCAAGGATCTCCAACTCTGTCTCATTCGGAATCGGGTACATATATCCGGTCTGGCTGGAAATGATCAGCCCGGCTCCGCCTTTTGCCATCACCTTTCCAAAAGCGTCAACCGCATACCCGGTCCCGACCATATCCAGCGCAAGGATATGCTCCGGTTTTGCCTGATTCGGAGACGCCCCAGCGGTATCGATGAAATACTTCACTTCTCCCAAGGAGGCAGCTTTCTGCGCAAAAGTTTCAATGGAATCTTTCTCCAACGCATTTACGATCATGGTTTCCACATCGTAACCGCAATACTGAAGATCATGGGATACCTTTTCCAGATTCTTTTCACTGATATCACCGAGCAGGATTTTTTTTCCTGCAGCAATTCTTCTTACGATCGCCGCCCCCATGCTTCCTGCACCGAGAAGTGCGATCACTTCTTTCTTTTCATTTCTATCAAAGATCATACGAAAGTTCCTCCTTCTCTGTTATGCTTTCATTTCTTTTGGATCCAGGTATTTGATAACCTTCGCAGGATTACCTCCGACCACTGCATAATCCTGCACATCCTTTGTTACGACAGCACCCGCTGCGACGATGGCATATTTCCCTACTGTAACACCCGGAAAGATTGTGGAATTGGCACCGATCCAGGCGCCTTGCCGGATCGTTACCGGCTTGCACAGCAGCACCTGCCGGTCATAGGGATCGTGGTTATTGCTGATCAATGACACATTCGCAGCGATCATAACGTCATCTTCGATCGTGATCCCGCCTCTGGACATCATGAGGCAGTTATACATGATCATTACATTTTTTCCGATATGGACCGGGTCAGCCAGAATGCATCTTAACGGGGCCTGAACCACCGAATTTTCTCCGATATGATCTCCAAACAATTCCTTTACAAGATGATTGTATTCGTCTGTCATCGGCATCGTGTGATTGATCTTAAAACATAACTCTGCGCTGCGCATGCCGTCTGCAGCTGATTGCGCATCGTAAACTCTTGTGTCCACTCTGATCTCTTCCATTTTTCATTCTCCTCTTTCTTTACAGCCCATATGATCTCAGCCATTCCTGTACTGCCTTTTTGGAACTGGCTGCATTGCTGCCGGTGATGGAAAGACCGCGTTTCACATCTGCACCGGATGCATATTTTCTGATATCTTTCTCACTGGATCCCATGCCGCTTCCTTCGTTGGTACAAAGAGGAAGGATCGTCTTTCCCGAAAAATCATAACGTTCCAGGAATGTTGCCACTGCCATCGGGAATGTTCCCCAGTAATTCGGATAGGCAAGAATGATCGTGTCATATTCCTCAATACTGTCCGGATAGCTGACCAGTTCCGGGCGGGCGTTTGCCTTGAGATCTTTCTTCGCCTCGTCGATACAGGTCATATAGACCGGGGAATAAGGAGATTTCATTTCAATCTTGAAGGTCTCCGCGTCGATGATCTCTTTCATAAGTCCTACCACGATCTCTGTGTTGCCTGTTTTCACGTATCTCATAGCTCCGCCAAAATAGTTTTCATCCGCTCTTGAAAAGAATGCGATCAGTGTTTTTGCCATTTCTCTTTCCTCCATTTATTCTAAATAACTTCTGTATTTTCTGTTCGTATTTTCTCATCTTGAGATTGCAAAGTCCAATCGGATTGTTTTATAATCTATTTAAAATTTAAATAACGAGGGATATCATGACGACGAAACAGATCGATTATTGTATTGAACTGGCCCACACCCTGAACTTCAGCCGCGGGGCGGAAAATATGTTTGTCAGTCAGCCTACATTTTCCTACCAGATCCGGCTGTTGGAAGAGGAAATAGGGTTTGCGATATTTGAGCGCAGCGGAAAAGGCGCCGCCCTGACACCGGCCGGTGCGCAATTTGTCAGCTTTCTTGCAGGCATGAGAGAAGATCTGAAACGAGCCATTGAACAGGGACAGAATTTCAGCGCAAAATACAAAGACCGGATCACGATCACACAGATGGTAAGACAGGCCGTTTATTTTCTTCCGGAAGCCATCCGCCTGTTTGAGGAGAAGGAACCGGATGTACAGATTGAGCCGGTCTTTCAGTATGAAAATGGGATGGAGTCCTTTTTAAGAAAAGAATCGGATATCTGCTTTGCGCTGAAAGAACAGACCAGGCAGGTCCCGGGCATTAAGACGCATCCTCTTTTTGAAAGCTGGATCTATCTGATCGCGCAGCGCGATGACCCTCTGGCGGAAAAAAATCTGATCACGGAACCCGATCTCTATGGAAGGACCCTGATGGTAGGCGGCGGATCTCCCCCTGCCCTGAAAGCGGTTCAGAACAGACTGATCGTTTCCGGGAAAGTGCAGTATTTTAACAGTGCGGATCATGATACGACTCTGACAAATGTCGCCGCAGGACGGGGGATCTGTCTCGCTCCGGGCTTTTTGAATGACCACAGCGGACAGTTTGCCTGGATCCCCTTTGACTGCAAAGAAAGCTTTTCCTGCGTTCTTTGTACACACAAAGACGATAGCAGGAAAAGCCTGGCTCTGTTTCTGGATATCCTTCACAGTCTTTATGAAAACGCTGTGGCATTTCCGCTGTAGAGCCGGCAGCTTATTCCATTTGAAATACTATGTATCTGATAATTCAGGAGGATCATAAAAATGCTGAATCAGGAATGGATAAAAAAGACAGAAGAGTTTTTACGCAGCAGATTTGATGCAGCGTCCTATCTGAATCTGCATCCGGATGCCAAAGCCTATCGGACGGAACATACCTACAGGGTGGCGAATATCGGAAGACAGCTCGCACTGCAGGAAGGGTTCGATGAGACGGAACTGGTGATTGCCTGTCTGCTCCATGATGTCTCCTATTGCGAGGACTTTGGAGAAGACGGATGGAAGGAGCATGGACGGCGTTCAGCGGTGATCGCACGCTCGTTTTTAAAAGAACTGGGGATGGCAGAAGACCACATCAACGAGATCTGCTACGGGATCGCCATCCATGTTGATGATAAAGCAGACTTTGAAGGAGAACGGACTGCCTTTGCCTTATCCGTTGGTGATGCGGATAATATAGACCGGTTTGACGCCTATCGTATTCATGAAACCCTTTGTAATGACCATTTCCTTGAAATGGGTTTCGAAGAAAAACTGGAATACGCATCAAAACGGCTTACCAGGCTGCAGGAACTGAAAAACATGGAAATGGGCACGAAGGCCGCCGAAGAGCTATGGAAATCCCGACTTTCCTTTTATATCGTATTTTATGAAAAACTCATCTCCCAGCTGGAATGCAGCAGGAGCATTTTAAAAAGAGACCTGCCATAAACTGACAAGTCTCTTTCCTGCTCAAGGCGTCTTTTTCATCTAGCGGAAATACTTGGCGCAGAATTTGCTGTTATGCAAAAGCAAGTGTTCTTTTCCCTTCAGGAAACCATCATACAGGGAGAGCACCATCGGATTGTCTCCGCATTTTTTCACCGATGCCATCTTGTCCGACCGGTAGATCCCTTCCTGCCTGTTCTGTACATGCGGACGTCCGATCTTGATCGGCTGTCCCCCGCCCATGATGCATCCGCCGGGGCATGCCATGACTTCTATAAAGTGGAACTTCTTTTCTCCGGACCTTACCTGTTCCATGATCTGACGGGCTTTGGCAAGGCCGCTGACAACGCAGATATTCAGGTCGGTTCCCTTGTAGTTCACGGTAAACTCCCGAACCGTAGAATCGGAGCGGACGCCGCTGACAACAATATTGTGCAGGACTTCTTTACTGTGTCCTTCAGTGAGATTACGCAGTACCGCCTCGGTAACACCGCCTGATACGCCGAAAATAACGCCGCCGCCTGATCCGAATCCGAATGGAATATCCGATGCTTCCGGATCCAGGTTTTTGAAATCAATACCAGACGTCGTGATCATTTCAATCAGCTCCATGGAAGTGATGACGTAATCCGTGTCTTTTTCTCCTCTTGTGTAGCTGTTTTCCCGCTCTTTTTCCATTTTTTTGGCGGTACACGGCATCACAGAGACCATGACAGTTTTTCTGCCGTCCGGATTGTTCGCCGGATCACGGAAGTATTCTTTTACGGTAGCTGACTGCATTCCCTGCGGAGAACGGCAGGTGGAAACATTGTCTATAAATTCAGGGAACTGTTCCCCGACAAATTTAACCCAGGCCGGACAGCAGGAGGTAAGAAGCGGCAGATTCTTCCCGGAAGCGATCCTTTCCAGAAACTCTTTCGTTTCCTCCACAATGGTCAGATCGGCTCCATACGTGGTATCATAGACCTCATCGAAGCCCATCCTGTGCAGGACATTTACGATCCGTCCCATCACATTTTCACCCTCCGGAATACCAAAGGCATCTCCCAGCGCCACACGGACTGCTGGAGCAACCTGTGCCACGACTCTGAGATTCGGATCTTCCAGGGCATCCCATACCCAGGACCTGTGATGATGGATCGAGATCGCTCCAGTGGGGCAGAACACACGGCACTGACCGCAGCCTACGCAATCTGTTTCCGCAATGGTCTTGCCAAACGCCGGCGTCACTCTGGCTTCTGATCCCCTTTTTGTAAAATTGATCGCGCCGATCCCTTCCATTTCTTCACAGACACGGACGCAGTTTCCGCAGAGAATGCATTTGTTTGGATCCCGGATAATGGAGGGTGAACTGTGATCCTGCGGAAGTTTCTCCCTGTAATCGGAGAACCGCACATTCATAATGCCATAACGTCTGGCCATATGCTGCAGCCTGCAGTCACCGTTTCTGGAACAGGTGTTGCAGTCCTGACAATGAGCTCCAAGCAGTAGTTCGATAATCAGTTTCCTGTATTTTCTCAGCCTTCTGGTATTGGTGAAGATTACCATACCGTCCCGGGGCTCTTCCGAACAGGAGGCAAACATGCGGCCTTTGTCATCTTCCACGGTACACATCCGGCAGTCTCCCATCGTAGACAGCTCGTCCAGGTAGCACAGCGTCGGAATATCAATACCGGCTTTCTTAATGATGGTAAGGAGATTCTTTTCATTGGTAAATTCGACTTCCATGCCGTCAATTATCATTTTTCCCATTGTATTTCCTCCTTATGCTTCCACCGATATTGCCTTGAAATTGCAGGAACTCATGCAGGCACCGCACTTAATGCATTTTTCGCTGTCGATTTTATGAGGTTCCTTAACTTTGCCTGAAATGGCCCCCACCGGACAGTTGCGGGCACATTTGGTGCATCCCTTGCACAGATCCGGATCAATGACATATTTCTGCATCGCCGTGCAGACATGTGCCCGGCATTTATGCTGGAAAATGTGCTCCTCGTACTCTTCCCGGAAATACCGCATGGTGCTCAGGACAGGCAGAGGCGCGCTTTTTCCAAGACCGCAGAGGGCCATATTCTTGATCATATTGCCGATCTCATCCAGCATATACAGATCGTCTTCATTCCCTTTTCCGGCCACGATCCGTTCAAGGATTTCCAGCATTCTCTTGGTTCCTTCCCGGCACGGGACACATTTGCCGCAGGATTCCCGCTGTGTGAAACTCATAAAGAACCTGGCAACCTCCACCATACAGGTGTGATCGTCCATAACCACCAGACCTCCGGAACCGATGATGGAACCGAATTTTTTGATCGACTCAAAATCCAGCGGTTCATCCAGATGATCCTTCGTCAGACATCCGCCGGAAGGGCCTCCGGTCTGGACTGCCTTGAAAGTTCCGCCGTCTTTGATGCCTCCGCCGATATCAAAAACGATTTCCCTCAGAGTTGTTCCCATCGGAACTTCGATCAGACCTGTATTACATACATTTCCGGTCAGGGCAAATGCTTTGGTTCCCGGAGAACCTTCGGTACCGATGCTTCGGAACCATTCTGCCCCTCTCATGATGATCATGGGAACATTGGCATAGGTTTCCACGTTATTTAAAACCGTCGGTTTTCCCCAGAGTCCCTGCTCAACGGTTCTGGGAGGTTTGACACGGGGCATTCCCCGGTTGCCTTCGATGGAGCCGGTCAGAGCGCTGCCTTCGCCGCAGACAAATGCGCCTGCTCCCCGATTGATATGCAGATGGAAACTGAAATCCGTACCCAGGATATGATCACCCAGCATGCCCAGTTCTTCTGCCTGGGCAATGGCCATTTTCAGACGTTCTACGGCAAGTGGATACTCGGCGCGAACATAGATATAGCCTTCCTGCGCCCCGGTAGCGACAGCTGCGATCATCATGCCTTCGATCATTCTGTGAGGATCGCCTTCCATAATGCTGCGGTCCATAAAGGCACCGGGATCCCCTTCATCGCCGTTACATACGACATAGCGTGTCTTTTCGGCCTGTCGGGCTACCTGGCTCCATTTTTTTCCAGTGGGAAACCCTGCGCCGCCTCTGCCTCGAAGGCCCGAATCCGAGACAACCTTTATGATC
>JAFWOB010000175.1 GCA_017510065.1 Parasporobacterium sp. | reverse complement strand
TCCTGAAATGGCACGGTCCCGTCTAAAAGGACCGAGATCCAGCTGCTTCCGCTGCTGATATGATAGGCGGGAAAATACCCTTCCTGCCTGAGCAGCATATCCCGGTAGAAAAGATCGTCCAGCTTGACATTGAGGATATCCCGTATCTCATCGCCCGGAAGTCCCAGCTTGCCGCCAGATACATCCATGACGGCAGCGAACCATTTGCGGTTGTCTTCATGACGGAAAACCGCGTAGTCCGGAAACCGTTTCCACAGATACTCCGGCTGCGCCTGGTATGTTTCTTTGATATAGGCGAACACTTTCTTTCGCAATCCTTCTGTCTGTTTCATTTCGTCTTGACCTTCAGTGTTTTCAGATATTCCTTCTGCTGCGGCGTGATCCGATAGCTTTCCACGGCTTTCTGGATCGTTTTGTTGTGGGTCCAGGGATCCAGCTTCTGCTTTTCGATATACGGCAGCACCGCTTCATACTGCTTGGCCAGTGCCGTGGCAAAATACCAGGCGATCATCATATTCACATAGTATTCTTCGGAACGGACTTCCGATACCATTTTCGGGTATTTCGGGTCAAACGCCTCATCCAGGAAATGCTGCATCAGCATTCCGATGCCGAACCGTATCGTGTATGTCCGGCCGGAGACAAGCCACTGTTCGATGTGGCTCAGCAGTTCGTCTCTGCATTTTCGAAATACCTTCGGGGACAACTGGTCGCAGGTGGCCCAGTTATCCACATAAGGCAGAAACTGTTCCGTCCTTTCAAATGCCTCTTCAGGATCCCTGATCTCGGAGATCACAAAGGCATGCAGTTGAGTTTCGTCAAAATACGCATGAGGGAGTTCCTCCAGAAAAGCCTGGGTATCCTCTTCCTTCACGATCTGTCTGGCGAGTTTTCGAAGCTGCGGCGTGCGGACCCCGATGACCTGGTCCGTTCCCATACCGGGGATCAGTTTTGCCTGAAACTCCCGATAGGCTTCATCCTGCAGCGAATATAGTTCTTTCCGGATCTCAGCACCTGTCATAACATTCCTCTTTTCTGTTACTTCCCTTATCCATTTCCCAGCAGTTCCCAAAGTATCCGTACAAAGAAAATAACCAGAACGGTGCAGATCAGCGGCTTTACGATCCTGGACCCATTCCGGGAAAAGCTCCTGGCTCCCAGCCAGTTTCCGGCGATCCCGAAAACGCCTGCCACCAGCCCCAGCGCAAAGATCACGTGACCGTTCACCAGGTATGTCACCATAGCTGCGATGTTGGTGGACAGATTGATCACCTTGGTGGTGCCGGCCGCCAGATTCAGGTCCATATGAGCAATCCCCGTCAGAAGGAGCAGCAGGAAGGTTCCGGTTCCCGGCCCATAGAACCCGTCATAGATCCCGATCCCGAAGGCGCAGACCGCAGCGATCACATACATCCTGCGGGTCAGAGTCTGCTCAGAATTCTCCGGAGACGCTTTCAGGCGTTTCGAACGAAAGACATAAAAGCCCGTGATCGGCAGAATAAACAGGAGCAGGATCTTAAAAATGTGATCGCTTACAAGAAGCGCCAGATTGGCGCCTCCCGCAGATCCCGCCAGGGCACAGACTGCGCACAGCGCTGCCAGTTTGATCTGGATATACCCCTGCCTCCAGAATTTCCAGGTCGTAAGGGTGGTCCCCATGGCGGAACTCACTTTATTGGTCCCGATGGCAGTATGCGCCGGAAGGCCTGCGATCAGATATGCAGGCAGCGAGATCAGTCCCCCGCCTCCTGCCACGGCATCCACAAATCCCCCCAGGAACACCAGCGGACATATGATCAGATATTGTACAAACAGGCTCATAGGAAAATACCTTTCGCTTTATGTCCGCCGCGCAGTCACTGCACGGATCTCCACAACAGACGGTTGCCGGTAAATTCTGCCTGCAGCCGCCCCTCTTCCTTCAGCCAGGTCAGATACGACCTTACCGTGCTGCCGGTCAGCACATACTGTTCAAATGTAAGCTCCAGTCCATATCCGTCAAACAATGCTTTTAATATATCGTCCCAGACGGCAGGCTCCCGGCACACGGAAAGGATCCGGTCCGCGATTTCCATAACACAGTCTATGTTGACCTGGGCCAGCGCAGCGATCTCTTCCTTTCCCGCCGCAGCCGCATGGGCCGGGACAAACAGGTTTGCTTCCATCCCCTTCACATCTTCCAGCGTGTTCAGGTAGGCTTTCACATCCACCAGAAAACTGATCCGGTACTTCTCCAGCGTTTCCCGGCTGGCAAGGCAGTCCGCCAGATACACGTTCCCATCCGGCGTCCGAAATCCCGTCATGGCAAAGGAATGCCCCGGCAGCGTGATCGTTTTCCATCCTGCAGGAAGCACTTCCGGCAGAAGGGGCAGCACATCGCTTTCCTGAGCCATCAGGAACTTATGGCGCAGGTCTTTCGGAGGATTCCCTCCATACAGATAAGACGGCTCCAGCACCGGATGCTCCGTGAAATCCCTCTCGATCCCGGGAGCATAAATGCTGCATCCGGTCTGCGTCTGCAAAAACCTGTTTCCACCGATATGATCCGCATGGGAATGGGTATTATAGATCGCCTTCAGACTCCAGCCATTGGCGTCCAGGATTTTCCTGACTTTCTTTCCGGCATCTTTGTCGTTGCCGCTGTCTATGAGGCAGACCTCATTTTCCCCGGTTTTCACGAGCCCGATCTTTGCCGGACTCTGGATATAATAGTCATGCTGCGAGATCT
This sequence comes from Parasporobacterium sp., assembly GCA_017510065.1. Taxonomy (GTDB): domain Bacteria; phylum Bacillota; class Clostridia; order Lachnospirales; family Lachnospiraceae; genus RGIG5612. Next base: position 3,253 of record JAFWOB010000175.1, on the reverse strand, counting down.
GGATCAGTTCGTACATGCAAGTCTCCTTTGGTTGATATCTTTTAAAAAACTTTCGATTTTACTTGACCTTTTCGGGTAAGAAGTGCTACCATTCTATTCGACACGGAAGCGTAGCTCAGTTGGGATGAGCGCTCGCCTCACACGCGAGAGGTTCACGGGTTCGAGCCCCGTCGCTTCCACTGAACCGGAACTGCTGCATCACTGCGGCAGTTTTTTTATTTCCCCGTAGTGCTGTAAAGTTCGGTATACGTAAGCTTTCCGTCCACCCGTTCGGACAGCATCAGACTCATATGATCTGCTGCGGTTTCAAAGGGTTCCGGAAGAAGTTCCGTCTTATCCCATTCCTTGACATGAAGTTCCCGGGCCAGTGTTACATGCGGCTTGAAGCTCTTTGCGTCAGGGGAAAACCCTGCTTTTCGCAAAGAAGCGATCAGCTCATCGTGCACCTTTTCCAGCTTCCGACTGTACTTCAGGCTGATCTTCCACAGCTGGGACGGTTTCTCCCTTCCGGACACAAAATACCCCACGTCATGAAACGTCAGTTCCAACTGCGGGAACTTTACCTGGTCCATCGCCGCTTTCACATCTTCCAGCTTATCTTCCGGCACTTCGCCGAGAAATGCCAGCGTCAGATGCAGATTTTCCTCCCGGCTGAAATTGCCTCTTCCGAGTTTTTTCAGCCTGCTTTGTACCTGCAGCAGCTTATCTTTTGTTTCCTGGTCAAAATTAATGGCTATAAATAATCTCATGTTTTCCGCCTGTTCTTTCCGATTTGTTCAGCATTATACCATATTCTTTCTGCAGATACTGTTTTTTCTGAAGATACTTGTGGATTCCCGCCGGGAAACATATTATAATGACTCCGCTATGGAACTGTTTTTTATCTTTGAGATCATCGGGACAATTGCATTTGCCATCTCGGGAGCGCTGGCCGCGATCCGCAAGAAAATGGATATCTTCGGCGTAGCGATCCTCGGCATGACCACGGCTGTAGCCGGCGGGATCATCCGGGACCTGGTGCTGGGCATCACACCGCCGGCCGCTTTTGTGCACCCTATTTACGCCCTGGTAGCCATCGGCGTCTCCGTGATCATGTTTATCCCCGCGATCCGCAAAGCCTTAAGCAAGCTGGAACTCGTGCTGCTGGTCATGGACTCCATCGGACTGGCGATCTTCACCGTGATCGGCGTCCGGGCAGGCATGGAATACCACAATCTGTTCCTGACGGTCTTCGTAGGTACCGTGACCGGCGTCGGAGGCGGCGTCTTAAGAGACCTCTTCGCCGGCAACCGCCCCTATATCTTCGTGAAACATTTTTACGCCTGCGCCTCCATCATCGGCTCTCTCATCTGTGCCCTCCTCTGGGAGCAGAGCGAACTGATCGCCATGATCGCCGGCATGGGATCTATTTTCATCCTCCGCATCCTGGCTGCCGTATTCAAATGGAGCCTGCCGAAAGCGTAAGGATTCGGGAGTGTCCAGGCTTTGGCGCTCTGCCGGATCCTTGGCGGAAGATTTCAGGGCCACTATCCGTTTTTTTCATTTCTCAGTAAAACAAGAATAGTGCACTATTCTTATTTGATCCATACATGTCAAAAAAGAATACTTTTCACTGGAAAAGTATTCTTAAATCAACATAAACAACAAAACAAGAATAGTGCACTATTCTTATTTGGCTGGAATATTTAAATCGCGAAAAGAAACTATTCTTGTTTGGCTGAATTACGCCAATTACGAATAATCTGCCTACCGCATTTCTCCAAAAATCTCCCGGATCTTCTCCGCGATCGCTATCGCGATTGCATGGTGTCCTTCCGGTGACAGATGCACGCCATCGGTCACGGACGGTCCTGTCACATTTGCCGCATCCAAAAAATATATGCCATATTCCCCGGCAAGCTTTCCGTACAGGCCGGCCATCCGCTTTGATTCTTCCGCCTCATTGCAGGCCGCATTGTCATTGACCGTACCTGTGATCAGGACCGGCGAAACCAGAAGGATCCTCGTTTCATCCGGAAATACAGGGTAGGACAGATGAAACCGCTCGTTGGCACTCAGTGCCTTTCGAAGGAGCGCCTGCATTCCCAGGGAACTGCCTTCCGCATCTGTATATTTCAGATCGTTGGTTCCCAGCATGATCACCAGCAGATCCAGCGGTTTATGGGTCTGCAGCTCATAATCCAGGCCTTCCAGGCCGTTCCGGCATCCTTTGACAGGGTCGTCAAATGCGCTCATGCGGCCGTTCAGCCCCGCTGCAATACAGTGATATCCTTCTCCGAGAATATCCGCGCAGATGGTCGTCCACCGCCTCTCCAGCGGATATCTGCCCCTGGTGGAGGGATCAAATCCCCAGGTATTGGAATCTCCATAGAATAAAACATTTTTCATTTTTCTTTTTCCCCATATATGTCAGTCGACACCTTCTTAGGAGGCACGCCGGTACAGCCTAATGATTTCTAAATGAACTGTAGCATAGAAAGCAGGACTCCTCAAGATTGTGAACGACTGTTTAATTTTCGCGATTGTGTACGGCTGCTGCGCAATAATCCCGATTGTGTACGGCAAATGCATAAAAAGCGCGATTGTGTACGGCAATTCCAGAGAATACTATCCGTAAATAGTGATTTTTTCGAAATAACGGATAATAACTGGTACACAAACGGAAAAATCATGCTCCTGAAGCGATTCCGGACGTACACAATCGGAAGAATTGTGACATTGACGTACACAATCGCCTTTTTCCTGCAGAGAGCAAACATGTCCATAGTCCCGTGCAAAAACAGTCTGCACAAAACTATGGACATGATCTGATCCTCTATAATCTTCCTCGCCGATAGAAGAAAGCCATCAATAACCCGGCGATCACAACTGCCGCAGAGATCCCCAGCCAGATCCAGACGCTGCTGTCCAGTTCGGACAGACTAACCTTGTTGGATACGGTGGTTTCCTCTTCTTCCGCTTCATCTTGTTCCGGTCCTGCAAAACCACGGGATTCTCCAGAGGCTCTGCCACCGGCGAAATCTTCCGGTGTTTCGCCCTCCGCGAAGCTTGGAATTTCGCCTTCCGCGAAGCTCGGCATCTCACCTTCCGCCGGCTGCTGCCTTCCGTCTGATTCCCCTTCTTCCGCAGGAGTGCCGCCCTGTTCCGACTGCTGCATCTGCCCAAAAGGAGCGCCGCCTTGTTCCGGCTGCGGCTGCATCTGCCCGGCATTCATCGGTCCGCCAAATCCTCCCGGTTGGGCGTCTCCACAGGT
>JAFWOB010000174.1 GCA_017510065.1 Parasporobacterium sp. | reverse complement strand
GGTACCGGAGCGATCGACATTACAGGGCACCGTCTTCCCATGTCCTATTTCCGGGAGATCGTGTTTGGACTTCGCAAGGATCCGTATATAGCCGTCCAGGATCCTGCTCATTATGGGGAAGATCTGATCCGCAACCCCTGGATCATTTCCGATGCCATCGGCAGTTGGAGCTTCTCCCAGTACAAAGGAAAACCGGTTGTAGTGGAAGTCTACTCTGACAGCGACGAGGTGGAACTGTTCAAGAACGGCGTGTCTCTCGGAAGAAAGCCTGCCGGCGCAGCCACCGGCTTCATGGCGATGTTTGGGACCACCTGTGAACCAGGAACCCTGACAGCAGTCTCTTACAATGCTGCAGGAGAAGAGACCGGACGGTATGAGCTGCAAAGCGCCGGGGATGACCTGAAGCTGGTGATTTCAGAAGAGCCGGCGTATAAGGCGGAAATCCCTGCCCCTGAAGAGCCTTCACAGAAGGAGTCCATCTTCTCAGATATCACCAATTATTTTGCCGCTAAAGATCCCATGAACAATATGCCTTCCGCCGATCAACTGAAAGCCGAATACCAGGCATCCAGCATGCGGGCGAAGGAGTTCAGTGAGCAGCTGAAAGCCCAGTATCTGAATGGCAATACGGGCAAGCCCGAGCTGATCCTGGACATCGGGGATTCCCGTCTGCTGAAGGAACAGCCTGCCGACGCTGCGGCACCTGCAGCCAATGAAGCAGATGCCTCTGCAGCAGTTTCCGAAAACGTATCTGAAGCTGCTCCCGTGCCGGACACCTCCTGTGAGGAGCTGACACTTCAGGACTTTGAGATCCGCTTCATCCGCATCGAGCTTGCTGATGAAGAAGGGATCGTTGCAGCTGATCAGGATACCACGATCCATCTCACTCTGGAAGGAAATGCGCAAATGCTGGCGTTCGGCAGCGCCGATCCATGGCCAACTCATAATTACAATGAAACTGTAACCTGCACTTACCATGGCCGTGCCCAGCTGATCCTGAAAAAGCCTGTTTCTGAAGAGCCTGTCGCGATCAGGATCACTTCCGACTCCGGCCTGGAAGGCACTCTTGAAATCTGATATTTCCGATATCCGGTTTATCCAGCCCCGGCGCATATTGTGCGCCGGGGCTTCCTTTTTACTTGGTCCCCTGGCTGCTGCACATATTTGCATAAAAAGTCCGATTGTGTACGTCGAATGCACAATTCTTCCGATTGTGTACGCTTTTAGAAGTTTCATTGATATGATTTTTGCGTTTATGTACCGGTTTTTGTCGTCTTTTTATAAAAATGCCTCCATCATAGTCTTATATTGCGGGAACTCACGTACACAAACGGAATTTTTCTGCATTCACCGTACACAATCGAACTTTTCCTGCATTCGGCGTACACATTCAGACTTTTTTTGCAACTGCCCAGATGCTCTGTTCTTATCAGCAAAATGTTTCTTAAACACAGCTAAAAACTATTGCAGTATCCCGGAATCCATTTTATGATACGCAATATCTTATTTCACATCATCGAACATATTTCCAAGAAGTAATCTTTGTATAAGTGTTTTCTTTTTATGTTTTCGAAAGGGGTTTTCCATGAAAAACATTGTTTTCGTCTACCCTTCTGCCCTGCAATTCTGGATGAGCAGTGAGGGGGATCTGCAGAGGTATCATCCTGATAACCGAGTTCTTACCTCGGTTCCATCTGATCATCGTCTGGTATCCCTTCAGGCGCCGTATGACCTGTTGGCGCAGCAATACCAGCTCTCGTTCCCGGTCAAAATCCTCGCTGATAAATCAAATCATCGCATCAATAATTCTTTCATGTCCTGTTCTGTCAGATCCGAAAGAATACCACAAAACAGTTTTATCCGGATCCACAATACACCGGACGGTTATCCGGTCTACATCGCCTGTCCCGAATACTGTTTTCTCAGTGCCGCTTCCTACCTTTCTTTCTGGGAACTGGTGATGCTGGGATATCAGCTGTGTGCTTGTTTTGCTTATGATCGCAGTAACGAATACCTGCAAAGAAGCAGAACACCAATTACGAGTGCCACAAAGATCGCTGCCTTTTTGGAGCAATGCAAAGGAGCCCATGGTATCAGTAATGCAAGCCAGGCTATTTCAAATGTTCTTGACAATGCAGGTTCTCCGATGGAGATAAAACTTGCCATGGCATCCACCCTTCCCTTTTTCAGAGGAGGCGTTGCGATTATAAAACCGGAACTGAATGCCTACCCGGAGTTGACGGCAAAAGCCCGAGAGCAACTGGGCTATGACTGCCGCTGCGATATGCTCTGGAGAATCAAAAAGACTGCCGC
>JAFWOB010000173.1 GCA_017510065.1 Parasporobacterium sp. | reverse complement strand
ATGTTCGGAAGCATTACATCCTATAAAAAAGAAAAATACTACAAGGAACACCCCTCGTTTGAAATCTTTATAGAAGGCCAGGCATATCTGTATCAGGTTTACGCTGCAGCGCAGATCGGGATCGACAGCGATCTGTTTACCATTTTTGAAGTGGATGACGAATTGTTCCAGGATGTGATCGATGAGGTCGAAAGGATTGCCGGCAGAAACCAGGATGAAACGGCTGTTAATAAGAAACCGGCTGAGGAAAATAAGGAACCTGTCACCAGAGATGCCGCTGCTGTGATCGGAAGTGAAGAAGCAGCTGACAAAAGTGCTGATCAGACTGCCGGAAAGAAAGATAAAGATGACGATGATGATGAAGATGAAGATAATTCGGTCATGACCTATAGAACCATAGCAAGGGATCTGACTAACGGTTCTCATATCATCATGCTGGTCACCTGTATCGACTATCCGAGAGATTATGATTATCGATATGTGGTGATCCTGGAACGGGACGGAAAACTGTACGACCCCGCCCTGCTGGATCTATTTGAGAATGTAGAAATAGCAGAGAAGGCTGTTGATAAAGAAACCAAAACCGATGTTCAGGAAGAATCCTCCTCGGCATCGGAACAGAAATAAATCAAACAGAAAGAAGGATAACTTAAAATGAAGAAGATTATCAGGAAGATCGCAGCGATCACGTTGGCAGCTGTTGTGGCAGCAGCACTTCTGGCAGGGTATGCCTTTGCAGCGGATGATGTTGTATACAGGACTGTCGACGAGATCAAGGAAAGCGGCACGATCAACATTGGTGTGTTTTCAGACAAATCTCCCTTTGGTTATGTGGATGAATACGGCGAATACCAGGGATACGATGTGTATTTTGCGCAGCGTCTTGCCCAGGATCTCGGCGTTGAGATCAACTACATTTCTACGGAAGCAGCCAACAGGATTGAATATCTTCAGACCGGCAAGGTCGATGTGATCCTGGCCAATTTTACAGTTACCGAAGAAAGAGCACAGGAAGTAGATTTTGCGCTTCCTTATATGAATGTGGCACTGGGTATCGTTTCTCATGATGATCGTGTGATCAGGGATCTGTCTGAAATAGGCGCGGATGACAGGATCATCGTCATCTCCGGTACCACGGCAGAAACCTACCTGGTTAAGAACTATCCGGACATCCTGCTCCAGAAGTTTGATACCTATGCAGCAGCAAAGAGCGCATTTGAAAACGGTACCGGCGTCTGCTGGGCCAATGACAATACCGAAGTGATCGCATTTGCCATTGAAAATGAAGGATATACTGTAGGAATCGAATCTCTTGGCAGCGCGGATACCATCGCTCCTGCAGTGACCAAAGGCAATGAATCACTCCTGAACTGGCTGAATGACGAGATCAAAGCTTTGGGCGAAGAAAAATTTTTCCATGCGGATTATGAAGCAACCCTGGCTGAGACCTACGGTCTTGATTATGAAGATACTCTGGTCGTAGAAGGCGGTGTGGTTGCAGCTGCCGAATAAGAAACAGCGTTTTGTTTCTGATCATCTCCCCGGGCTTATAAACAGCCCGGGATTTTTTGTTATTCACGTACATAAAAAAAGGAAAAATAAAATGAGGAATTGTGCTATATGCCTTGGGATTCATATGGTATAATATTTTGCAATATTGCCGCGGAGGAACCTGATGAACTGGGAAGTGATCCAATCCTATCTTCCATTATATGAAAAAGCAGCCCTGTTGACCCTGAAGATCGGTTGGCTTGGGATCGCTTTTTCTATTGTGCTGGGATTTGTCTGTGCGATCATCCGGCATTATAAGGTTCCGGTGCTGCACCGGATCGTAGGGATCTATATCGAGCTGTTCCGGAACACACCGCTTTTGATCCAACTGTTTTTCCTGTATTTCGGTCTGCCGAAGATCGGGATCTCCATCGATGCAGAGGTGTGCGGCGTGCTGGGACTGACCCTTCTCGGAGGAGCTTATATGGCGGAAAGTTTCCGCAGCGGCCTGGAATCCATCGAACCGATCCAGACAGAGAGCGCCATGAGCCTTGGCATGAGCCGGCTGCAGACCATCTGGCATGTGATCCTTCCGCAGGCGATCTCCTCCAGTGTACCGGCATTTGTAGCCAATATCATTTTCCTGTTGAAAGAAACCAGCGTTTTTTCCGCCATCAGTCTGATGGATCTGATGTTTACGGCCAAGGATCTGATCGGGCTGTATTCCAAGACCATTGAGTGCCTGGCTATGCTGGTGGTATTTTATCTGCTGATCCTGCTGCCGGTCTCCATCATCGGCAGTATTGTAGAAAAGAAGCTTCGCTTCGCCGGCTTCGGCGAATAGAAATGAGGACATGATATGCCAGATCTTGGTCTTGACGTATTATTTAAAGGAATCAACATGCAGCGGCTGCTGGGAGGCCTTTGGGTGTCCCTGCGGATCAGCCTGATCGCGATCGCCATCAGCATTTTCCTGGGTCTTGTAGTGGGATGGCTGATGACAAGAAAAAACATCGTTATTAAAGCCGTCACCAGGGTGTATCTGGAGATCGTGCGTATCATGCCCCAGATGGTGCTTCTGTTTATCGTGTTCTTTGGAACGACACGGCTGTTTGGCTGGAACATTGATGCGGAGCTGTCTTCTGTCATCGTGTTCAGCTTCTGGGGCGTTGCGGAAATGTCGGACCTGGTAAGAAGCGCATTGATCAGTATCCCGAAGCATCAGTATGAAAGCGCCTATGCCCTTGGCATGAGCGAAGGGCAGACGTATCTCAGTGTGATCATCCCGCAGACATTCAGGCGCCTGATCCCGCTGGCCATCAACCTGATCACCAGAATGATCAAGACCACCAGCCTGGTCATGATGATCGGCGTGGTGGAAGTCTTAAAGGTCGGGCAGCAGATCATCGAAGCCAACAGAAAGGCTTCTCCGAATGCGGCGTTTGGCGTGTATCTGACCGTATTTGTGCTGTATTTTATCGTATGCTGGCCTATCAGCATGTTCTCGAAACGTCTGGAAAAGAAATGGAGCTGAGCTTATGGCAGAAGTATTGATCCGGATCGATCAGATCGTTAAACGGTTTGATGATAATGTGGTATTGAACGGGCTTTCCCTTGATATTCATGAGGGAGAGGTCGTGGTCGTAGTAGGCCCTTCCGGGTGCGGCAAAAGCACCCTGTTAAGATGCATCAACGGACTGGAGCCGGTGCAGGAGGGAAGTATCACATTCCGGGGGGAGAAAGTAGATGGTAAAGCCAAGACCATTACAGCCCTTAGACAAAAGGTCGGTATGGTGTTCCAAAGCTATGAACTGTTCCCGCATAAGACCATCCTGGATAATATCACGCTGGCGCCTATGAAAGTGCAGAAGCGTTCCAAGGCTGACGCCCGAAAGGAAGCGGAGGAACTGCTTGACCGGGTCGGCCTGCTGGACAAGAAAGACAGTTTTCCCAGACAGCTGTCCGGCGGACAGAAACAGCGTGTCGCAATTGTTAGGGCTTTGTGCATGCATCCGGACGTTCTGCTGTTTGACGAAGTGACAGCCGCACTGGACCCTGAGATGGTCCGGGAAGTCCTGGATGTTATCCTGGATCTGGCAAAACAGTGGAAAACCATGGTGATCGTCACTCATGAAATGTCTTTTGCGAGAGCGGTGGCAGACCGTATCATTTTTATTGATCAGGGAAAGATCGTGGAAGAGGGAAAACCTGCGGATTTCTTTGATCATCCTCAAACGGAACGGGCACAGGCCTTCCTGCAGACATTTACCTTTGACAAAGTGGAGAAGGAACCGGAATGACGATAGAACCATCTGTTCGTGAACGAGCGGAACTGTCGATCCGCAAAAAATTCCATAAACAGATCTTTACGCCCTTCGCAAAAGCTATCAATCGATATGAGCTGGTAAAAGAGCATGACAAGATCGCTGTTTGTATTTCCGGCGGCAAGGATTCCATGCTCATGGCAAAACTGTTCCAGGAACTCAAGTGGCACAACAAGTTCGAGTTTGAACTGGAGTTTCTGGTCATGGATCCGGGCTACAATGAGGCAAACCGGCAAAGGATCGAAGAAAACGCTGCTTTGCTGGGCGTGCCGGTTACAATCTTCGAATCTGAAATCTTCAATTCTGTCTATGAGATCGAAAAATCCCCCTGCTATCTGTGCGCCAGGATGCGAAGAGGGCATCTGTACAGTAAGGCGCGGGAGCTGGGCTGCAACAAGATTGCCCTGGGGCATCATTATGATGATGTGATCGAAACGATCCTGATGGGGATGCTGTACGGTGGGCAGGTCCAGACGATGATGCCCAAACTGCACAGTACAAATTTCGAGGGCATGGAACTGATCCGCCCCATGTATCTGGTGCGGGAAGAGGATATCAAAAGGTGGCGGGATTACAACGGACTGGAGTTTCTGCAGTGTGCCTGCCGCTTCACGGAGCAGAACCAGCATTGCCGGGAAGACGGCAGCAGTGATTCTAAACGGATGGAGATCAAGCAGCTGATCGCGGATCTTAAGAATACCAATCCTTTTGTGGAAGCCAATATCTTTAAGAGTGTCGAAAATGTTAATCTGAGTACCGTCATTGCCTATAAAAAGGACGGCTTACGGCACGATTTCCTGGAAGAGTACGATCAATAATAAAATGTTTTTAAATTATGCCTTGACTTACTTATAAAGATTGCGTACAATCAAATTGCAAACAATGATAATGATTTCAGAAAGATAATAAACATACAGACAGAAGGAGGAACTACTATGAATATTTATGATTTTACAGTTAAGGCACAGGACGGAAGTGAAGTGGCGCTTTCTGATTTTGAAGGAAAAGTCATCCTGGTTGTTAATACAGCTACCGGCTGCGGATTTACCCCGCAGTATGAAGACCTGCAGAATATTTATGATGAACTGCATGACAAAGGACTGGAGATCCTGGATTTCCCCTGCAACCAGTTTGGCAACCAGGCTCCGGGAGAAGATGAGGAGATCCATACATTCTGCAAAGGCAGATTCGGCATCACCTTCCCGCAGTATTCCAAGATCGATGTAAATGGGGAAAATGCGATCCCGCTGTATAAATGGATCACTTCTACCACCAAGTTTGAAGGCTTTGACGGACCTGCCAAGCTGGTGCTGGGACCGGTCGTGAAGAAGATGGATAAGGATTACAAGAACAATGGCAACATCAAATGGAATTTCACAAAGATCCTGATTGACAGAAAGGGTAATATTGTGGCAAGATTTGAGCCGACAAAAGATCTTAAGACTGTGAAAGAACGCATCAAAGCGGAACTGTAAGCGCCGATTTCGCGTCAGAATGGAGAGAAATATGTATCATTATAATTATGTAACCGAACACACCTGTTCCCAGCTGATCAGCCTTGACCTGGATGGCGATGTGGTAAAGAACATCAGCTTCATGGGCGGCTGCAACGGTAATCTGCAGGGCATTTCCAAGCTGGTGGAAGGCATGACTGTGGATAAGATCGAGGAAAAGCTCCAGGGGATCAAATGCGGCAGAAAGCCGACTTCCTGCCCGGACCAGCTGGCCAAGGCAGTCCGGAAAGCTTATGAAGCCCAGAAAAAAGGCGAAGTACAGGAAGTAGTAGACTGAGGTGGATCATGCCTGACAGATTTGACGCCCTGAAACTGGAAAACCAGATCTGCTTCCCTTTATACGCCTGCTCCAAGGAAGTGGTCAGGAAATATAAACCCTATCTGGATGCGATCGACCTGACCTATACTCAGTACATCACTATGATGGTGTTGTGGGAACACAAAGAGATCACCGTGAAGGAAATCGGGGAGTTTTTGTACCTGGATTCCGGGACGCTGACCCCTGTACTGAAAACGCTGGAAAAGAAGGGTTTTCTGACACGCCATCGTTCCGGCGAGGACGAACGGGTCCTGAAGATCTGTATTACGGAAAAAGGCGAAGAGTTGAAAGAGCAGGCAGCGGATATCCCGCTGAAGATGGGAGCATGTCTGAAGCTGACCCGGGAAGAGGCGCAGGAACTATACAGCCTGCTGTATAAGGTGATGGACCTGGTGGCGGATGAGAAGGCGTGAGCAATCAGCGCAAGTTAAGCATGCGGCCTGGCAGACCGGACACGGTACGGTGTTCTTGTTATGGGAAAACATGCAGATTAAGAATACAGGGTGTTCTTGTTTTTTGAAAATCTGGAAAAAGAGAATATAAAGTGTTCTTTTTTTCGGCATTTCTGATATTTGAGAACCGCCCAAGTATTCTTTATTTCCGCCTTTGGCCTGGTTGAGAATATTTTTTATTCTTATTTTCGGTAAACACCTGATTTGAGAATAGTCTGCCAGGGTTACGTCCGTATAATGGTGTAAATTGAATATTGTAAGAGCCAAAGGCTCATCCTTTAGGTATAATATCATTCGACCAAAAACAACAAATACCGGGGAGGACGAACACAATGGCTCAACTCAATATTACATTGAATCAGGAAGAAATACTACAATTACTTTGCAATGACCGTGATGAAGCTTTCCGCCAGCTGCTCCAGAACAGCCTGAACAGCATCCTGAAAGCGGAATCCGCCGAACAGCTCAGGGCCGAGCCCTATGAGCGTTCCGAGGAGCGAACGGACAGCCGGAACGGCTCACGCGACCGGGACCTCACGACCCGCATCGGGAAGATCACGCTGCGTGTGCCGAGACACCGGAACCAGCCGTTCAAAACGATGGTCTTTGAGAACTATTCCCGGAGCGAGGCCGCACTGATCGCCTGCATGGCGGAGATGGTGATCAACGGGGTATCCACCCGGAAGGTCTCACAGGTCGTGGAAACGATCTGCGGTGAAACCTGTTCAAAGTCCACGGTGTCCGATCTGTGCAAGGACCTGGACGGGAAAGTGAACGAGTTCCGCAACCGGCCGCTGGAAGGGAACTATCCGTTCCTTGAAGTGGATGCCACCTATTTTAAGGTCCGGGAGAACCACAGGATCATTTCCAAGGCATTCATGATCGCTTACGGGGTAAACGAGCGGGGGCTGCGGGAGATCCTGGGGTTTTCCGTCAGCCACGCAGAAAACAAAGAGACCTGGAATGACTTTCTTGCCAGCCTGAAAGCACGTGGGCTGAAAGGGCTCCTGATGGTGACTTCCGATGCGCACGAAGGGATCCGGGATGCCGTTACCAGGGTGTTCCCTGATGTCCCGTGGCAGAGATGCCAGTTCCACTTTTCCAGGAACATCTCTGACAAGGCGCCGAAGAAATACCAGGCAGGAATAAGGGCGGAACTGAACGGGATGTTCAACAGCAAGGATATCCGGGAAGCCCGGCAAAAGCGGGATGCCATCATTGAGGAATACCAGGATGCCGCGGCATCCGCGATGGCGTGTCTGGAGGAAGGTTTTGAAGATTCCATGACCGTCATGGCATTGCCGGAACAGCTGCGCAAGTATTTCCGCACATCCAACCACATCGAGAGGCTGAACAAAGAACTGAAGCGCAGATCCAATGTCATCGGGATATTCCCCAACGAAAGCTCACTGCTCAGACTCATGGGTGCCGTCCTGATCGAGCGGAACGAAGTCATCCAGCTGCAGCCGGTAGCATTCAGCCGGAAGACATATACGGCGCTGATCAGTTCAGATGTCCCAGGTCAGCTGGTGGTCATTGCCAGGCAGCAACTGCTGCAGGCAGCTTAGGTTATCAAGGTTCTATGCCTAAAGGTAATTTACACACAATTTTGGACTTGACT
>JAFWOB010000172.1 GCA_017510065.1 Parasporobacterium sp. | reverse complement strand
TTTAAAAAAGTATAGTCTTTTTTCAAAGGTGCGGCAATCGGCATTGCGAAACCCGGAAATCCTTTGTAACTTTTCGCAGGTTTTTTCCGTCTAATAAGTGTAAGATGAATGAAAGGACGCTTTTATGAAATCGTACACCCTCCGTGCGCACGAGGAAATGCTATGCAGGATTTAAAAACCAGACAACTGATAGAGCGGGCGAAAAACCGTGACCCGGATGCCTTTACGGAACTGATCGGGATGCATATGAAAGATATGTACCGGGCAGCCGCCGCGATCCTGAGGCATGATGAAAATGCCGCGGACGCGATCCAGGATACCATCCTGACCTGCTGGGAAAAGCTGGGAACGCTTAAGAAGCCGGAGTATTTCCGGACCTGGCTGATCCGGATCCTGATCAACAAATGTTATGACATCCGCAATCACTATAAAGGACTCACCGGGCTCGAGGAGATTGAAGAACTTTCCGGGGATGATTCCTGCAATCCGGAGCTGAAGGAGGCGATCGCTTCTCTGGGGGAAACCTACAGCATCGTCATGACCTTGTATTACGGCATGGGATACAGCAGCAGGGAGATCGCGGAGATCCTCGGGATCTCGCCCGGCGCGGTGCGGGTCCGGCTGAAAAGAGGACGCCAGAAACTGAAGGAGTATTATGATGCGGACCGATAAGACCATAAATGAAAATATCTTTCTGTGCGACGTGGAGATCCCGCGGATCGTTCAGGAGAAAGCCGACTCTGCGCTTGCCTCTGTCAGAAAGGACGCTGCAAATGGCAGCATGGAGGAAAGCGAGATGACAAGAAAAACGAAAAAAAGGAACTTTAAGCGCTGGTCGGGCATCGCGGCAGCAGCGGCAGTCGTTGTGATGCTGGGCGGAGGCATTGTGTTTGCGGCCATCAACCATTTCTGGAGCGACGGCATGAGGGAAGTTCTGGAAGCAGAGGAAGAGCAGCTGCAGACACTGGAAGAACAGGGCAATGTGCAGGTGTTTGATCCCGCAAATGCAGCCACAGTGGATGGTATTACAGTCCGTCCGATGGAGATGGTAGCAGACAGCACTACAGCCCTGATCACTTTTCTGGTCAGCGGGGTAGATGACAGCATCGGATCGGGGGATGAATTACTGTTTGAGTGGATTCGGCCGGAGCTGGATGAAGGATTCTTTGCCGGCGCAAGCGGCAGTTTTTATAGTGATAAGATCACCGCAGAGGATGGAACAGAGGGTTTTGAGTATGTTATGAGCATGTACAGCATAGAAAATGGGCAGACAGCGTCTTTGCTGGGACAGCAGCTGCATATCGAGCTGGGTAGACTGGCCCTGTCCGGGGGAAAAGCGGAGCTGGGAGATTACCTGACAGAAGGAACCTGGGAATTTGACATCCGGCTTCCGGATAAAGATCCGGCAACAGTCACCATAAACGCAGACGTTCCCTTATCAGATACAGTATATACCGTCGATCGGATTGAACTCTCACCCCTGTCCCTTCAGGTGTATTATCGGATAAACGGAGACGTAGAGATCACAAGGGAAAATAACAATATCCCGATTATCCGGGGAATCCGGATGAAAGACGGCACCGTGATCGACAGTTCGTCAAGGCTGGAAAGCGGCTATCCGGCTCTGGGCGGCGACCTTGGCCATTTCCTGTATGATAATCCGGAAGAAGCCGTTTGGGACGACGAAATCCGGATGCATCCGAAGAGAGCATATGTCCAGGTCAGGTTTAACCAGGTGATCGATCCGGCTCAGGTGGCGGAAGTGATCCTGCAGCCCTGGGGAGAAGCTTACGCCTGGGGCGATCTGCCCGATGAGATCGTGGCAGAAGAGTACGGCGGCGAGATCCCCTTCGAGAGGGTGGACGTGAACAATATTGAGTACTGGAACGTACCGTTGGAATAAGGATCCGTCAATTGCATATCAGGGAATCTCAATCTCGTAACTTGCCTGGAATACATCTCCGGCCTTGAGTGACAGGATGCCGGTTTTCTCCGGCAGTTCCCCACAGAAGCCTTTGTCATCGATCCGTCCGTACCAGGGCTCCAGGCAGACGAAAGGCGCTGCATCCGATTTTGTCCACAGCCCGAAATAGGGGAACCCTTCGCAATACATAGTAATATAAGGTTTTTTGTCAGATCCGCAGAGGGAGACCTCCCGGATCTGGCTGCCTTCAAAAATAAACGTATCAATATCAAACAGATGGTCTTCGAGTTTCAGATACCCGTTATCCAGATTCATTGTATACACTTTCGACGGATCGGCGGCAACTTCTTTCAGATCCACCAGGATATAGGATAATGACGAATGTCCGGGGAAGTACACATAGCAGTCGTTTTTTCGATCCGTTTCGTCTGCCGGCACGCGGAAGGCCGGATGTGCTCCAATGGAAAAATACAGTGTTTCTTCCGCTGCCGGATTTTCCACACACCAGCTGATGACCAGCCGGTTTTTCACCAGTGTCTGGGTAATTGCGAGCCGGAATTCAAAAGGATAGTTTTCCCTGGTCTTTGCATCAGATTCCAGAACATGGGTCACGGAGGTTTCAGACTGCTGTTCCACGCGGAAGTTCATTTCTCTTGCAAAGCCGTGCTGTTTCATGGGATATGCCATGCCTTTGTAGCGGAATTCTTTCCGGTTCATGATCCCCACAAACGGAAACAGCACCGGTGCGTGGTAACTCCAGAAAGCGGGATCCCCTTCCCAGAGCAGGTCCCGGCCGCTCTTCAGGTCTTTCAGCGCACACAGCTGTGCACCCCGTTCTTCAATGGTTGCCTCCAGAAATTCGTTTTTCAGTGTGACCATGTTTCGCCCTCCCTTTTTAAAAAACAGTCCTAATATTCCCAAAGCAGATTATATCATATTATTGTTATCTGGGGAGTACAGAAGCAGTTTGTGAACAACGTCCCATCTGCGATCAAAATACTGATCCATCCGATCCTTATGTGTCCGCATGTTCAGTGCGGATCTGACCTGAAGAAACATTGTTTCAACCGTATTGAAATTCCGGATTTGTTCCGCCGTTATGCTGATCACTTTATATCCTGCGAGTGTTAATGCGGTGGCTCTTTTTTTGTCTGCATAATGCTGCCGAATTCCCAAATGTGCCAGATTACTGTCATACTCCAGAACTACTTTCTGCTTTATCCAAACCATATCGCAGATAATGCTTGTTCGCTCCATATATTCAGCTGCGGCTTTCGGGAATTTGACTTCCAGATTCAGCTGCGGCAGGATCAAACCGTATCCGCCCCAGGACAAAGGCAAGGCAGCGAGTGCGGCCAGTCTGGATTCGATGGGAGAATTGGAATTATCCAGTGCATAGCGAATTGCTGCGCGGGCTTTTTGAAGCCCATGAATCTTCTCAGCCTTATTGAGATAAGATCTGATGGAATATGTTGTAGTAACAGGTTCCCTTCTTCTTTGTCCATATTCTTCTGTGCTGTCTTTTACATAAATCGCACAGAGTTCATTGGCCAGCAGGACCAGTTCCGGTACAGATAAAACAGCAGCAGCCTGGATAAAACAAAATTCCGGGCTTGCAATATAGGTCGATTCGGCAATCTGATAGAAACTGTATTCCGGGAGATGAGTTGGCAATTTATGAAAAACAACCGAGCTGTTTGAAAACCGTTTTACATGTTCGGAGACAGACAGATGAACAGGCAGAGTAAAATCCAGGGCCTTTACAGAGTGAAGCAAGTCTTTTCCAGAAGTGTTGGAAAGCAGAACAACTTTGTTTTTGACCCGTGAAGAGTATCTGTCAAAATGAAAGTGATATGGGATGCCTTTTTCTGACAGCCAGTATTCTAAAGCAGAAGGAAAAGTTATAATCGTCGCCATAGTAAATTGTAATAGTCGCAAAGAAAATGTACAAAAATCAGAGTTGTGTACCGTTTTTTATAATATAAGAAGCAAAATATCGTGAATAATGGAGCTGTGTACTTGGCATCAATGGAAAAATTATGAATAATTGCCAAATAATGACGTGGTTGTTTAGACAATATGATTATAACAACACAATCAAGGAGGTACAAAATGGTACACAACTCAAAAATCTGTACATTTTTTCGCTCTTTTGAAAAAACAAAAAGTAAACAGGGTACAGGATGCCATGATGATGGCATTTGATAGATATTTTCAGAATATGCCGATTGATGTGAGTAATTGGATTTTACTGTAATACATGCTTGAAAGTCAAGGCAAAACAGGAAAAACAACCGCAAGACTGCATTGTATTCAGTCTAGAATTCATCTACAATACAATGCAAAGCAGAATAAAACAGTTGAGAGGCAGGATGATCATGAATTTTATATTTATTTCTCCGCAGTTTCCGCGGACATACTGGAATTTTTGCGACAGACTGAAACAAAACGGCGTCAATGTTCTGGGCATCGGTGATACACCTTACGATGCATTGGAAGACGTTCTGAAAAATTCCCTGACAGAGTACTATTATCTGCCGAACATGGAAAACTATGACGAAATGTACCGGGCGGTGGCATTTTATGCCTTCAAATACGGCCGGATCGACTGGATCGAATCCAACAATGAATACTGGCTGGAAACGGATGCCCGGCTGCGCACGGACTTCCATGTGACCACCGGCATTCAGGAAGACCAGATCCGCTTCTTTAAGAGCAAAGCAGACATGAAGATCAAGTATGAGGAAGGCGGCGTTCCTACGGCCAGATGCCACAAGGTCGGAACCTTTGAAGACCTTCAGGCTTTTATTGAACTGGTGGGATATCCTGTGATCGCCAAGCCGGAAAACGGCGTCGGGGCAGCAGACACCTACAAGATCGAAAATGACGAAGAGCTGAAGGCATTTTATGAAACCCGCCATGGGGAGTATGTCTGCGAGCAGTTTATTACGGGCGATATCGTTTCCTATGATGCGATCATCGATGCGAACTGCAAGCCTTTGTTCGAGTCCATGACTGCCTGGCCTCCGTCAATCGCCGATATCGTCAACAAGGACCTGGATCTTGCGTATTATGTCTGCAAGGATGTGCCGGAAAAGCTTCGGAAACTGGGACGACAGACGGTGAAATCGTTTCACGCTGCCAACCGGTTTGTGCATCTGGAGTTTTTCAAATTGGCGAAAGCGCACAAAGGTCTTGGGAAAAAGGGCGACTATGTGGCTCTGGAAGTCAATATGCGCCCGGCCGGCGGCTATACTCCCGATATGATGAATTATGCCCACAGCCTGGATGTTTACCAGATCTGGGCGGATATGGTAACGGTCGGGAAACGGCTGGTACCGGAGCCGGAAAAGGAGTATTTCTGTGTTTATGCCGGAAGGAAGGACAGCAAGGAATACGTGCATACCCACGAAGAAATCCTGGAAAAATACGGCGCCGACATGAAAATGTGCGAGCGCATGCCCGAGATGATGGTGCGGACCATGGGCAACCAGATGTATACCGTGCGCCTCGAGACCGAAAAAGAAGTGAAAGAGCTGATCCGCTTCGTACAGGAAGAGAAATAAAAAGGTGCTATACAAAGACCATCTGCACCAGCAGCATGTAAACCACGGTTCCCGATACAATGCTCAGGATGACGTTGTGCTTCCACAGATGAAGCAGAACAACCAGGACGGTACAGATCAGCTCTGGAACAAACCCTGCGGCAGAGGTAAAGGAAAGATTGCGCAGGCAGTAGACGACCAGCATCATCATGACTGCATAGGGAAGCAGGGAGGACAGGTGCGTGATCAGGGCAGGGGGCCTTCGTTTTCCGCCGAACAGAAGGAAGGGGATCGCCCGCAGGAGGATCGTCACGGCCGCCATGATCAATATACTGATCAGATATCCGGATCCGGTCATGAGGATGAGCCTCCTTTCCGATGAGAGTCCGCTGCTGATCCGGCTTTGCGGCTGCGCAGCCTTCGGGTCACATCCGGCGCAGACAGCAGGATCACAATGGTGATCATGGACGGGATCAGGAAACTGTCCGGTCCGAAAATAAGCCTGCACAAGATGGAGCAGATTCCGCCGGCGATGGCTGGCCAGTGCTTTTCAGCGGACGTCCATTGGTCCACGGCGACAGCAATGAACAGAGCCGTCAGAGAAAATTCAATGCCTTTTGTATTGATGGGAAGAAAATGTCCTGCCAGCACACCCAGCAAACTGCCGCTCACCCAGTACAGCTGATTGAACAGGGAAACCCAGAAATAAAAGGCCGGCCGGCAGTTCCTTTTGTCAGGAGCATTTCCCACCAGAAGAGAATAGGTTTCATCTGTCAGGGAAAAGATCAGGTAGGGTTTCTTTCTGCCGGCGTTTTTGTATTTGTCCAGCATGGACAGCCCGTACAGGAGATGGCGGGCGTTGACGGCCGCAGCGGTAAGCGCCGTCGCCAGGAACCCCGTGCCGCCGGTCAGAAGGTCAATGGCGACATACTGCAGGGAGCCTGCATAAATGATTACGCTCATCAGAAGGGGCGGCCAGATCCCAAGGCCTCTGGAATAGGCCAGCATACCAAACCCGATCCCCAGCACAAGATAGCCTGCCATCACCGGCAGGCTTTTCATAAATGCACGCATGATCAGGCCTTTGTCTTTTGTTGTCTCGCTGCTTTGTTTTGTCATGAGTTAGGCACGCTCTTCTTTATTGATCCGGGTTGGAAGCTTTCTGCGGAATGGCCAGATCCGGATGTTCCCCGAGCCAGTCGGTCTGCGGCATGCAGCTCATAAGCCACATATCTTCCCGGGAGATCTCAAAATCAAACACATCCGCATTTTCCCACATATGCTCTTCGGACATGGCTTTTGGCATGGGCTGGATCCCCCTTTGGAGAAGAAACCGAAGGCAGATCTGGGCAAATGATTTTCCGTACTTCGAGGAAAGATCATTCACCACGGAATTCTGGAAAATCCATCCCCGGCCGATGGGCCCCCACGCCTGGGGAAGGATCTCGTGTTCCTGACAGAACCGGACGGCCGCTTCCTGCAGATACCCCGGGTGCAGTTCCATCTGGTCAACCACCGGCTTCGTATCGGAATGATCCAGCAGGTTTTCCAGATGATGGGGCAGGAAATTGCTGACGCCAAGGGCTCTTATGAAGCCTTGTTCTTTTAGCTTTTCCAGTTCGCTCCAGGTTTCCAGGTCAAGTTTTTTCCAGTCGCACTGTGTGTTCGGACGGGGCCAGTGGATCAGGAACAGGTCGATATAGTCCAGCTGCAGCCGTTTCAGCGAACGAAAAAACGCCTCCCGCACGTTTCCGGCACCCATCTCATCGTGCCAGGCTTTTGACGCAATGATGAAGTCCTCCCTTCTTTTCCCGCTGTCTTTCACCGCCTGCCCTAAGGCACGTTCCGTTTCGTACAAAGAGGCAGTATCGAAATATGTATAACCGGCATCAATAGCCCTGCGGATCATGCCGTAGGTATCGCCGCCTTTCGGGTTGTAGCAGCCGAATCCGATCTTCGGAACAGTCATTCCGTTCGACAGGGTATAAGTTTCTTTGATCAAGTCATTTGTCATGGTGAGCCTCCTTGCCTGTCATTTACTCCAGGCCGTTTGAAACCATACTAACATATTTGCCCGGCACTTAAAAGAAAACGATGGCTCTGCCGGAAAACATCATTGAGAAGCTGCATCGTGGCGTGCTATGATAACCTCGTATTTTCAGAAAGGAATCGATAAACAAAATGGCGGAATATTTTGATGTATGCGATGAACAGGGGCTTCCCACCGGTGAAATCGTGGAGCGCGGCGATGCCCACAAAAACGGCGTGCCCCACCGGACAGCGCATGTCTGGCTCACCAGAAAAGAAAGCGGCAGGCAGCAGATCCTGCTGCAGAAGCGAAGTCAGAGCAAAGACTCTTTTCCCGGCATGTATGACACTTCCTCGGCCGGCCATATCCCGGCGGGCGACGAGCCGGCGGTTTCTGCGGCGCGGGAACTGAAAGAGGAGCTGGGGATCTGTGCAAGGCCGGAACAGCTGAAATACGCCGGGTTTTTCCATGCAGAGTATGCACTGACCTTCCATGGGTCATTATTCTGGGACAATGAATACGTCTCCGTTTTTGTCTATGACGCGCCGGTAGATCTGAAAGACATCAAGATCCAGGAAGAGGAACTGGAAGAGGTGAGATGGTTTGACCTGGAGGAAGTGTATGAAGAGTGCCGAAGGGGGCAGAGAGACCGCTTCTGCGTGCCGATGGAAGGACTGGATATCCTGAAGGAATATCTTGCCCGGAAAACCGGAGAATGAGCCGGTTTTCCGGTCTTTCGGGATGATTGAAAGAATGATCCGGATGCAGTATCATGAAAAAAGAAGTGAAAGGAGCCGATCAGATCTATGGAACAGGAACACTTTGGATGCGCCCAGTGCCACGCGAAATCGTGTCATCTGGGAGATGGCAATTACCCGCCCTTCTGCCCGGGACAGACGCTGCCGGAGGAACTTATCCGGGACGCCATGAAAGAATATGAGGACGAAAAGGTGCGCCGCGTTGCCATTGCCGCGGCGGAAACGGAATCAGAGAATTACTGCCGTATGACCCGGGCGGCGGAGACCGTGGAATTTGCCCGGAAGATCGGTGCGAAGCGCATCGGCCTGGCCCATTGCGTCGGGCTTCTGGCAGAGGCAGGCATCATGGCCCGCATCTTATGGAAAAACGGGTTCGAGGTGGTTTCCATTTCCTGCAAATGCGGGGAGCAGAAAAAAGCAGACATCGGGATCTCCGAAGCCTGCCACAATACCGGCGTCAACATCTGCAATCCCATTTTACAGGCCAAATACCTGAATGCGCAGAAGACGGACCTGAACATACTGATCGGTCTGTGCGTCGGCCATGACAGTCTGTTTTATAAATATTCAGAGGCACTGGTCACGACCCTGGTCTCCAAAGACCGGGTTATGGCCCACAATACCGCTGGTGCTTTGTACCAGGCGGACAAATATCTGCACCTGATCTGACCGATCGCGCGTTTGCGGGATCTTTGACTGGAGGAATCATGAAAAAAACGATCTATATCACAGGACACAGAAATCCGGACCTGGACAGCCTTTGTTCCGCCTATGCCTACGCTGCGCTGAAGAACCGGCTTGACCCGGAAAATGAGTATAAAGCCATCCGGTGCGGGCAGGTATCGGAAAGCATTGAAAAACAGCTGCAGATGGTGGGCGTCGAAGCACCGCCCTTCATGATCGACGTCTTCCCGAAAGTGAGCGACGTGATGCTGAAGGCGGCGGAAAAGGTGGATATTTCGCAGCCGGTGTACCACCTGGTGAAAACCTACAGAGAGGAAAATCCTTCCGTCACCCCGCTGTTTGACCGGGGCGAGTTTGCGGGGCTTTTGAGCGTCGACGATGTTTCCGCCTGGTTCCTGAAGGAAAATACCAACGACAATCCGCAGTATGATTTTACAGTAGACAATATCGACGCCGTCCTGCCGGGGCAGATCCTGCACCGGGGCAGCCGGGAATCGTTTACCGCGCCGATCACGGTAGGCGCCGCGTCGTTGATGGATTTTGAAGAGTTTATCCAAAAAAGCGCGGACTCCCTGGTGATCATGGGCGCAAGGCCGGAGCACATCCGTTACGCGATCCGCCAGAATGTGCCGGCGATCATCATTACCACGATCCGGCATGAAGTGGATCCGGAGGGCATGACCGGGATCCTGCCGGAGATCCGTGTGGCGGGTCCGGAGGGAAATGAGACCATGATGCCGGAGATCGATTTTTCCGGTTACGAAGGACTGATCTACATCACATCCCTGGGGACGGCGGAGACCATCCGGCGGCTTCGGATGAGTGAGCCCCTGGGCAGTCTGATGCGTCCCGCGCAGGAAACGGTCCAGGCGTCCGATCTTTTCATGGACGTCAAGGAAATGCTGGCTTCTTCCAGACAAAGAGGTTTTGCAGTCATGGATAACGAACGGTTTGTGGGGTTTGTGACCAGGCGGTGTTTCCTGGATACGCCTGCCTACAATGTTATCATGGTGGACCACAATGAAGCCGGGCAGAGCATCAAGGGAATCGAG
Source organism: Parasporobacterium sp. (assembly GCA_017510065.1). Lineage (GTDB taxonomy): Bacteria > Bacillota > Clostridia > Lachnospirales > Lachnospiraceae > RGIG5612. The sequence goes on along the minus strand of JAFWOB010000172.1, from coordinate 7,891 downwards.
ACCGCCAATATCGTGGAGATCGTGGACCATCACCGGCTGGATGCCATGAAGACAGATCTTCCGATCCTGGTGGACGCCCGTCCCCTGGGCAGCACCTGTACCATTGTCTGGCTGCAGTATCTGGCAAATGGGATGACCCCGGATCCGGATGCGGCAAAAATGCTGCTGACCGGCATGCTGTCGGATACCCTGATCCTGAAGAGTCCGACAACCACCGATGTGGACCGCAGGGCGGTAGAAGATCTGGCGAAACTCTGCGGCGTGGATTACCGGGAGTTCGGGGAAATGCTTTACAGCGTCACCTCCAATCTCGCCACCAAGGACCCGGCAGTCACCATCAGGTCCGACTTCAAACAATATGAAAGCGAAGGCGTGAAGGTCGGCATCGGACAATGCGAGACGACGACCCTTCAGAATATTGACGAATACATTTTCCGGTACCTGGACACCCTGGAAGAGATCCGTGAAAAATCTGGCCTCGACTGGGCAATGCTGATGGTCACAAACGTGCTGCGGGAGCAGAGCATCCTGCTTTCCACCGTCTATAAAAGCAGCGCAAAGCTGCCCTATGAGAAGCTGGTCCGCTATAACGATCCGCAGGTGCCGGGCAGCAAAGGCTTCCGCGCCTTTGACATGCCGGGCGTCATGAGCCGCAAGAAACAGCTCCTGCCGGCGGTGCTGAAAGCGATCGAAGGGTAGAGGCTTTGGCAGCGGCCGGAGAGCGGCGGGCTTGCCTGACGCTTTGGCGGGTACTTTGGCGAGCCTTGTCTTGGAGGACCTTGTGGCAGCACCTGCGTGCAAGCCCGACGACATTTTGGCGGGCTTTAGAAAAGGGAATTGTCCGTGTACAGGAATTTTGCAAATTGACGGACAATTGAAATATCCGTGAAAATCTTATTTCTCCATATACGGACAAAAAAATATCCGTGTATGGAGATTTTCTTATATACGGACAAAATAATGTCCGTGTATGGAAAAAAAGCTATTTTACGGAAAGTCCAAATGTCCGTAAATCGTCGAGTTTATTTTCAACGGACAGTTGCTGCTTCGTCGGATGCTTTGGAAGCTTTCACAGCACCTGCTTTACAGAAGAAAATGCTGAATCAGCTGATCAACCCACTGTAGATCCAGTGGATGATCTAGGGTTTCTGTTGTGACGATCATGTTGATTCCGGGAATAATACCGGCGTTCAGAAAAATATTTTCACAATAGAGGGTTTTCCGGATATAATCCGGACGATCCAGCATTCCTCGATGATCCCAATACCAGATGTTTCCGGTAGTTATATTGAGGCACAGGAAATCCATAGCGATTTTTATGCCGTTGAAGTTCATGACTTCATCATAATGATAAGGAACACCAAAATATTCCAACCGTGAAACAATATCCGCTTCTGCTTTGCTGCGTACCAGCAGTCCGGGCATAATAGTCGGGTATTTCAGCTGTTCCGGATGATTAGGATTTCTGTCATAGGGCATGGTTTTCCAGCAGAGGCTTTCGGCAGACAGTTTGTTTTCCTGATTTTCTGCCAGCAATTTGCCAATGCCGGGATGTGATTTCAAAAATGTATCCGCTGCAGGTTCAGTGTTTTGATAAGTCAAAATAGACCGCAGCAGTTTCTTCTCCTGAAGCAGATCTTGAAGATGTTTTTCTGTGAACATTTTCCGTGCGAGGGCGACCGCCTCTGACCGGGCTTTTTTTCCCAGATAGAGTTCTTTTTCGCTTCCATCTGAAAAACGAACTCTTTTAAAATAACGATAGGTGTCTTCGGAAATTCTCCTGCTGAAAACAGCCCCCTCCGGAGCAAGTGCCAGCTGCTGCCGGCAGTCTTCGATCTCCAGGTCCAGCTGCTGAAGGCGAAAAGTCAGATTTCTTAAGTTGGTAATGGTCATGTTTGCACTCCTTTCCGCCCTGTATTCTGTCATACACGGGCATTAAAAAAGCCTGCGGCACTTTTGCGCCAGCAGGCTTGAAATCCTTATCCAAATATATAAAATATGGTTTTTCATACCCGTATGCTAGTGTAATACAAGGCGGATTGTCAAGAGGGAAATGTGTTTTTCTCCCCGTACAATTGATTTCTTCTCACCATCCCGCTACAATAGCAGAAAAGCAGTTCAGAAAAAACAGGTTCAGGAGGAGGCAAATCATATGGAAAAAACGAAAGTAGCGGTCCTGGGATCCGGGTTCATAGCCAATATTCATCTGGAAAGCTATACCAGATTTGTACACGACGCCGAGGTGGCGGCCATCTACGGACGGAACCGGGAACGGGCGGAAGCGCTGGCAAAACAATACGGCGTTCCCCGGGTTTATGATGATCTGGACAAATTGTTTGAGGAATGCGAAGTGGATGTGGCGGATATCTGCGTGCCCAACTATCTGCATCATGATGTGTGCATGAAGGCGGCGGAGGCTGGAAAACATGTGATCTGCGAGAAGCCGCTGGCCCTGACATTGGAGGAGGCGGATGAAATGATCGAAGCCTGCGAGAGCAGGGGCCTTAAGCTGATGTACGCGGAAGAGCTTTGTTTTGCTCCGAAATATGAACGGGTCCGCTCCATTGCGGAGCAGGGCGGACTGGGCGATGTCTATATGCTGAAACAGGGGGAGAAGCATGACGGGCCGCACAGTAAATGGTTTTATACGAAAGAGACCGCAGGCGGCGGCGTCATGATGGATATGGGATGCCATGCCCTGGCGTGGTTTAAATGGATGAACAAAGGCGTGCCGGTCAAGAGTGTTTACGCCGATATGAAGACCGTATTTCACAACAAGATCACGGACTGCGATGACAATGTGATCTGCATCGTGGAATTCGAGAACGGCGTGACAGGCGTGGCGGAGACCAGCTGGGCCAAGCCCGGCGGAATGGATGACCGGATCGAGATCTACGGCAACAAGGGAGTGATCTATGCGGATCTGTTCCGGGGCAATTCGGCGCTGACGTACTCTTCGGACGGATACGGCTATGCGGCGGAGAAGGCGGGAAGCACAAAAGGCTGGACCTTTACCATTTTTGAGGAAGCCTTTAACCAGGGATATCCCCAGGAGCTGGAGCATTTTATCAAATGCGTCCGGGAAGACCTGGAGCCCTGCGTTACCGGAAAGGATGGAAGGGAAGTGCTGGAGGTCATTTACGCCGCCTATGAAAGTGCCGGAAAAGGCGCGAAAGTAACCTTCCCGATCGAGGCAAAGAAAGTGCCGTATCCGATGGCATTGTGGAAATAAACTGGCGGGGGCATTTCGCTTCGTAAACGCCATCACTTGCAGCGATTGGTCGGGTATGAGCGATTCTGCAGAACTTGGTGCAACGATTTTGCAGAACATTGGTGCAACGATTTTGCGGGTATGAATGATTTTTGAGCTGAAAACAGCAGAAAAATCGTTCATACCCGCATTTTTATTGCATTATTTTGCTGAAAACCGTTCATACCCGGCAAATCGTTGCATCGATGGATGGAAACGGAAGAACCCGCCGTTACATCATTTTGTCCAGATAGGCAGCGCCGATCATGCCGGCGTCATTTCCCAGGGCGGCCTTTTCGACGACAGGCCCTCCTGTCAGGTCATAGGCCAGAATATACCGGCTTAGCTTGCTGCGGACCCGCTCCAGAAGGGGAGCGCCTGCATTGGAAACGCCGCCTCCCAGGAGGATCAGTTCCGGGCGGAACAGGTTGGTGATGCTGCCGAGCCCCGCTGCCAGATAGGAGGTGTACTGATCGATCACGGCCAGCGCCGTTTCGTCTCCGTCCGCGGCGCATTCAAAGGCGGTGCGGCCGTTGACTTCTCCATTTTGCGCTGCCCAGCGGCAAAGGGCTGACTCCGGGTGCTGCGCCATGGCTTCTTTCGTCTGGCGGATCAGGGCTGTTGCGGAAGCATAGCATTCAAAGCAGCCGTGGATGCCGCAGGTACAGGTAAGCCCGTCAAATACCAGCTGCAGATGGCCGATCTCCGCTCCCAGGCCGTCCCCGCCGGAGAACAGTTTTCCGTCCACTAAGATCCCGCTTCCGACGCCGGTCCCTAACGTGACCAGGACCACATGCCGGCGGCCGACAGCCGCCCCGGCGATCGCTTCGCCGATGATGGCGCAGTTGGCATCGTTGGCTACATAGACCGGGGTGGTGAGGTATGAGGCAAGCGCCTCTTTAAAGGAGGCGTCTTTCCATCCGGTGTTGTTGGCGAAGATCAGCCGTCCGGTCTCCGGGACGACAGAGCTTGGAACGCCGATGCCGATGGCGGAGATTTCTTCAATTGAACAGCCCACCTGTGCGGCAAGGTCCGAAGCCATTTCTGCGATGGCTTTGGCACTGGCTTCAAAGGAGTCGGGGGTTTTGATGGTACAATGCTTGACGATCCGGTAGTTTTCATCGACTACGCCTGTTTTTATGGTGGTTCCTCCGATATCAACGCCGATCCGATAGTTCATATAAAGGTGCCTCCTTCACTGATGATTGTCGTCTGGTCTGTGGCTCAAAACCTTCTGCCGGCCAGGCTGGCCTGCGGCTCAAAGGCCGTATTTACTCATATAAGATTCAAATGCATCCCGTTCCCCTGCCTGTCCGGAGCAGATGAAGCAAAGCCCCTTCGTCGTGCCCAGAAGATCGGTGATATAGTCTATATAGCGAAGTTCCGAACTGCCGTTGATGAACACCTGGCAGAGTTTCCCCGCAGCGTGGATCTTTTGGTAAATGTCGGGCCATTTGTCAAGGCCCGGAGCGCCGGCGCCGTTGATCCACTGCACGCCGTCCAGTTCCGGCACCGTCAGCACCAAATCCAGATGGCGGACTGCGTCGGGGCCGTCCAGATGGTAGATGGTCCGGGGAATCATCCGGCATTCCTTCTGCAGGATGGGCAGATAAAACTCTTCATACATGGAAGGGCCGATCATGGCGGAGAAGTCGTTTTGCAGAACGAAATAAGGCTTCTGGGAAAGCATAGTCGCCCAGCAGGTATAGCCGGGGATCCGGTCCGGATCGATGGCGTCCAGGAACATCCGGTAAGCGATCTTAAATTGTTCGTGGATATTTTCACAGGCTTCCTGCACATCCTCCGGTTCCAGGCACAGCTCTAAAAGAAGCGGATTGGAATCCCGGAGGGATGCTACGATATCCATGACGCCGCCGAAATCGGGAAGACCGACAGCGATGCTCCCTTGAAAATGATCCTGCACCGCCCGGGTAAGGGCAAGGGAGCGCTGCAGCAGAGGATTATCCTCCTGCAGACGGATCCTTTTAATCTCTTCCAGGGAGGGACAGAGTTTTTTGAACCACACGGTGCCCTGGTTATGGTCGATCCCGAATTCCTGTCCCAGAAATCCGCCCAGGATCCCGGTGGGGCGCATATAGAAGACCGGAATGGCGTCTCCCAGATACTCCAGACGGTCGTAGGCATCTTCGATGATCTGAGGCACTTCTGATACCGGCAGGGAGAAATCGTACATCGCATCCAGGATGACCTTCCGGTAATTGGAGGCAAAGAAATCACCGCCCTCCCCATCCGTATGTTCCAGGGTGACCTGTATGATGGGACGTTCCAGAGAGCCCTCCCACCAGTCTTCAAAAATCTGCTGCAGAGCAGAAAACCGTTCTTTTTCAAATTTCATAGATCAATCTCCCTCGTCCGGAAACAGCCGGGTTAAGGTCTTTTTCAGGAAAGCCGCGGCTTCATAGATCTCATCCGCTTTGTCTTTGATCTCGTGCTCGATGGTGAGAAAGCCGTTGTATCCGATGTCTTTCAGGGCGGTCAGATACTCGTCCCAGCGGACAGACCCCTGTCCCAGAGGCGTTTCTTCACAGATGCCGGCCTGCTGCATCCATTCCAGATCCCCTTCCGCAAATTTGTGATAGAAAAATTCCGGCGTTACCTTGACGCAGTTCACGCCGTCCTTGGCGTGGGTGTGGACGATCTTATCGGACAGCACACGCACTGCGTTCAGTTCGTCGTCCGCTCCCACCATGACAAAATTGGCAGGGTCAAAGTTCACCCCGATACCGGGGCCGCAGTCTTCAATGTACCGGCGAAGGACCGCCGCGCTGTCAGGCCCTGTTTCAATGGCCAGGGTCAGTCCCAAAGGCGCAAGGAAAGCGCCGATCTCCCGGCCGGCAGCAAGCATGACCTGATAAACGGGATCTTCCGGATCTTCCGGCACCACCCCGATATGGGTCGTCAGGACTTTGCAGTCAAGCTTAAGCGCCAGTTCCGCGCATTTTTTCAGATACAGGATCTTCTCCGGATTATCTTCCGCCTTCTCCAGCCCGTAGCCGCCCAGTTCGCAGCATAAGGCGGCGATCTCCTGATGATGCTCTTCAGCGGTTTTCTTTACCTGCTGTATGAATTCGGCCGATGCGGTCCTGGGGTCAAATTCTCCCGCAGCGTACAGCTGCACGCCCTGGGCGCCGCATTTTTCGGATTCGATGATCCCCGGAAGGATCCCGACGCCGAACCAGTCGGCCAGTGTTCCGATCTTAAACATAGGATATCCACCTCCTGTCCTAAGCCAGTATATAGGAAAACATCCGGAAAAACAATCTCAGCCAAACAAAACTTTGCAAAAATTTGCAAATCTGCGCAAATTCAATTGAGAAACCATAAGAGTTGGGATATAATTATCTGCAGCAATGAAAAATCAAGGAGCAGGATTGAGAGGTGCAGTATGAGAACAGCGCAGGAGATGAAACAGATCCTGGAAGAGGCGACGCTTCCCATGAAACCGGGGAAAAAGGATTACCGGATCGGCTGTATCGGATCCGGGTTCATTATGAAGGACTGCCATCTGGTCTCTTACCGGGGAGCAGGCTTTAACCCGGCAGCCATTGCGTCCAGGACCAGAGCGCATGCTCAGGAGGTGGCAGACAGGCATCACATTGAAACGGTGTACGATACCTGGCAGGAGCTGGTGAAAGATGAATCCCTTGAGATCATCGACATTGCCTATCCGCCGGATCTGCAGCCGGGGATCGTGGAAGAGGCCGTAAAAAATCCCAATATAAAAGGAATCCTCTGCCAGAAGCCCCTGGCCATGGATCTTGCGGGAGCCAGAAAGATCGCCGATCTGGGAGATCAGTATGGCAAGAAGATCGCGGTCAATTCCAACATGCGCTACGACCAGTCCATGCGGGCTTTGAAAAAACTGCTGGATCTGAAGGAGCTGGGAGAGGTGGTCCTGGCCACCATCGAAATGCGGGCGATCCCTCACTGGCAGACCTTCCTGACGGAATATGACAAGCTGGAGATCTTCGGGATGGGGATCCACCACGTGGATATCTTCCGGTATCTGCTGGGTGATCCGGAACGAATCACCTGCGTCTGCAGGACGGATCCCAGGTCGAAGTTCCCTCATGTGGACGGGATCACGCAGTATACTTACAGCTATGCGGACGGCAAAATGGCCACCAGCCTGGACGATGTCTGGGCATGGCCGGAGGATCCGTGCGAGAAAGACATCTATATCAAATGGAGAGTAGAAGGAACCGAAGGCATGGCAGAAGGGACCATCGGATGGCCGTATTATCCGGAGCCGGTGCCCAGTACTCTCCGGTTCACCTCCAGGAATTATCCGCATCAGTGGATCGAGCCGAAATGGGACAAAGTCTGGTTCCCGGATGCCTTTGAAGGCACTATGGCCAGTTTAATGTGCGCCATCGAAAAAGACGAGGAGCCCGAGATCTCCGCCAGGGACAATATCAAGACCATTGCCTGCGTGGAGGCGTGCTATCTGTCTATCCGGGAGAAGAGGAGCGTTTTGCTGGAGGAAGTTTTGAAGGGGGGAAACATATGATCAGCACAGGTATTTTCACAGGGTATTATCCATACACGCTGGACGAGACGATCCGGCGGATCAAGGCGTCGGATTTCAGCTGCGTGCAGCTGGATGTGTCCTTCAAGGAC
>JAFWOB010000171.1 GCA_017510065.1 Parasporobacterium sp. | reverse complement strand
CGGGGAATGGGGGATTCCATGTCTGCGCTGATCTATCTGATCGTTGCCTCGCTGATCAATATCGGTCTTGATATCTTCTTTGTGGCTGCCCTCGGCATGGGAGTCGAGGGTGTGGCATGGGCTACGGTGATCGCCCAGGGGATCTCTGCTGTTCTGTGCGTGCGAAAACTGTACAAAATGAAGTCCTTCATGGATTTCAACAGGAAGTGTATGCGCTGGAACCGCCATTACGGTATGGCGATCGTCAAGCTGGGAGTGCCCTCCGGGATCACCCAGATGATCTTTTCCCTGTCTTCGATCGCTGTGCAGTCGCTGGTCAATTCCTTCGGGGACCAGTTTATCGCGGCCTGCGTCATAGTGACCAGGATCGATGGGTTTGCGATGCAGCCGGCCATGACCTTCGGAAACGCCATGACCACATATGCGGGACAGAATACCGGCGCAAAAAGAGAAGACCGGGTAAAGCAGGGAACCAGGCAGGGACTTTTGATATCCTGTGCCGTGTCGGCTGTGCTCGCCGGTCTGTTGTTTATATTCGGCAGATTTGCCATATCCTTCTTTACTTCCACACCGGAACTGATCGACCAGAGCACCCATCTGCTGCGGATCCTGATGCCGGGTTATATCGCCATGTCGGTGATCCATTGTCTGGCGGGCGTCATGAGAGGGTGCGGCAATACGATCACTCCCATGTGGCTGGCCATCATCCAGCTCTGCGTGATGCGAGTGCCATTTTCCTATATTCTGTGCTACCTGACCAGGTCGGCACAGTACCCCCTCGGAAAGAGCGAAATGATCTATGTGGGACTGCTGCTTGCTTTCCTGGTCGGATGCCTGATGCATGTCCTGGTATTCGTGTCCGGAAGGTGGCGCAGGCGGATCGTGAAGAGGGAGACGGATTAGTCGAAGATCTCTTCCTCGAATCTCACCAGTTCCTGGAATTCCTTTCCGACAATCTCGGCCATTTTGGGATCCAGTCCGACCATATACTCTGCCTCGAGCCAGGCCCTTGCCATTTCCCGGCCCAGTTCATGACCGATGATAAATCCGCCCATGCATAATACATTGGTATTGTTGACAACCTTGGATCTCCAGGCCTGATAAATACTTTCACAAAGAGCTGCATAGATGCCGCGATGTTTATTGCAGATAATGCTGACTCCCATTCCGGTTCCGCAGATAGCGATCCCACGGTCATACTCCTTGCTCTGCACCCCTCTGGCTACCAGCTTGGCCGCATCCTGATAGAGGATTGGTGCATCCGGATTTACATCCGTGATCTCATAGCCGCGTTTGATCAGATCTTCCTTAATGGCATTCTTGAGGTCGAATCCCATCTGGTCAGCTCCCATGATCACTTTCATCTTTCTCCTCCATACGGATCAATACAGTACTTTGATCCCGTGTTCTTTGTAATATGTATCATATGGCTCCGGCGGTTTTTCATCGGTGATCAGTGTGTCGGCATAATCCAGGCCGCCCAGGCTTAAGAATCGTTTTTTGTCGAATTTCCCTGAGTCTGCCACAAGGATCAGTTTATCAGAGATTTTCTGTACCGTATCAAATACCACCAGTTCCGAAGAATAATTCACTGTGTATCCTGCATTCTGGTCGATCCCGCCGATCCCCATGAAAGCACAGGAAATATGCAGATCCACCATGTTCCGCTGGAACATTTCGCCTGCCATGTATAAGTGGCTGTGGATCAGGTTGCCGCCGATCACGACTACGTTGGTCCTGTCATTCTGCGTCATAGCTTCGGCTGCCAGAAGATTGTTTGTCAGGACATTGACGCCGTCATATCTGGCCAGTTCCTTTGCCACATGATAGCAGGTGGAACCCTGCCCGATAAAGATCCATCCGGTTCCACTGATCATCTCGGATGCAATCTTCCCGATCTTTTCTTTTTGTTTGTCCGGCCTGGTCAGCCTTTTATAGACATCGTTTTTTTCAGCCGCTTCATCAGCAAGTGAGACAATGGCGCCGTGAATACGCCGGATACTGTTTCTCTCCTGCAGTATATCCGCATCTTTTCGGATCGTTACCACGGAAACATCAAATAATCTGCTCAGTTCCGTCAATTCGATCTGATGCCGTTCATCAGTCATTCTCTTTATGGCAGCTAACCTTTCTGATCGTTTCATTTCATTACTTCTTTCTTAACATTTCATAAAGCCGTGACAATCAATGTATCAGAAAAGCTGGATCTGCGCTACTGCCGTTTAACTGATCTCATGTCCGTATCTGTGCAGATATCGGTCATGTTCCGACATAACATATTGTTCCGGAATGATGCTGATAGCCTGGTCTCGAATGTTCAAGTAGATACCGCAGGCCTTTTCCATTACATAAGTTGCCAGTACTGCTTCTGCAAGATGTTTGCCGCAGGCGACGCCTCCGTGGTTGCGCAGGATGACTGCTTTTTTATCCCGGATCGCATCGGCTGCCGCCAGCCCGAGTTCCAGATGCTGTTCCGCCGGAATGTATCGGTCGGTAACCGGGATCTCTCCTCCGAGAAGCTGTGACATTTCTTCTACCACGCAGGGAACCGAAGGAATGGACATGGATGATACGCTCATTGCCTTCTCTGTATGAGAATGAACGATCCCCCGAATATCCTTCCGCCGGAGATAGATCTGCCGATGCACTTCCTTTTCGGATGTGGGAACCCGGTTTCCTTCCAGGATATTACCCTGCAGGTCAATGACCACCAGGTCTTCAGGCCTCATCTTGTCATATTCAATACGACTGGGTGTCAGAATGATGTGGTCTCCTTCGCGGGCGCTGACATTGCCCCAGGTTCCTATGAAATAACCTTCCGAGACCATTTTTCTGCACACATCTATAATAGCACATTTTATATCTATATACATCATGGTTTAATCCTCAAACAGCTTTGCCCTCAGCTTCCATGCATCGTGAAGGGAATTACGGATCAGCTTATATAATTCATAGAACTTCAGGTACTGTTTATGGTTTTCCTCGATCGGTCGATAGACTTTATCTACCCGGACGATGGAGTCAACAGCGGTCTTGTAATCCGGATAAAGGCCCTGGATCACCGCATTGTTCATCATCACCCCGCGGGCGCCTAATTCTTCTCCCCGGATCGTGATGATCTCCATTCCGACGGCGTCCGCAAAAATCTGGCACCACACAGCGCTCTTCGCCCCGCCGCCGCAGACTACGATCCGCTTCACCGGAAGGGGCATATGGCTGTAGCAGTCCAGCATTGCAAAGGCAACTCCTTCATAGGTTGCGCGGACGATATCTGCCAGCGTATTTCCGACTCCGAGACCGGTATAGCTGGCCCTGGCTCTCGGTTCCGTAAACGGCGCTCTTTCCCCGCCGGTCAGCAGGTACGGATGGTACATGACGCCGTTGGATCCGATGGGAACTGTTTCGATCAGTTCTTCCATGTAGGAATACACATTTTTACCCTGTTTTTCTGCTTCCTGTGATATCCCGGTTCCGATGGTTTTCAGCATCCATTCCAGATTGGGCGTTCCCGCTAGAGAGGCCATCAGTCTCAGCCAGCGGCCTTCCATCACATGGGTCATGGTCATTCCGCTGTGGATCTGATCCTGAAGCGGTTCATCCAGTACCATTTCGTGCAATGCAGCGGTGCCCATGATCGAGCAGCATTCTCCTTTTTCCACTACGCCGCTTCCCAGCGCACAAGCATCCACATCAGTGGGGCCGGAGGTGATCAGGACGTTTTCTGTCAGGCCCAGTTCTTTTGCAAGTTCCGGACGGATCAGGCAGGAGTTTTCCTTCGGGGTCCTGATGGGGGGATATTTTTCCCGATACTTTTCAATTCCGCAGAGACGGAAGGCATCCTCCAGATAATCCCTCTTTTTCTGATCCAGCAGCACAAGCGACTGGTCGGAAGCATCGGTGGAGATCACGCCGGTAAACTGGTAATACAGATAGTCCTTCAGGTGCAGAAACCATCTGCTTTTCCTGACCGTTTCCGGTTCGTATTTGTCCATCCAGCGGACGATCCCGTTCTGGTTTCCGGTAAACAGCCAGGTTCCTGTGACCTCGAACAGTTTCTCAATCGTGCCGTCTGCCTGCCACTGTTCCACGAATTCCCCGGATCTTCCGTCGCAGAAACAGCAGCCCCTGCGTACCGGCTTCATGTTCTCGTCTACGATCCACAGACCGTCTGCCTGTGCCGTCATGCCGAGTCCGATGATCGCATCTTTATCAACCGCTTTTGCGACTTCCGTTACACAGATCTTTGCTTTTTCCCAGATCTCATCCATTTCTTCTTCATACATGTCTTCTCTGGGAATATATGCCTGCAGAGGGAAGCCCTTTTTGGCGACCTCCTGTCCGTCTGTATCAAATAAGACCGCTTTTATACCGGAGGTCCCGGAATCAATTCCGATAATATATTGTTTCAATGATATTCACCTCTTGCGATATGCTTTTATTTCTTGATCATTTTACGTTCACGAATAATCTTCAGGAGCGACGGAAGGGCGATTGCCACAACTACTACGAGACCGCTGACTGCTTCCTGCCAGTACACATTGACGCCGAACAGAACGATCACATTGGAGATCACGCAGATAATAGCGGCACCGATCAGGGCACCGAAAGGTGTTCCGACGCCGCCTGTAAGGGCAACACCGCCGATCACGCCGGCTGCGATGGAATTCATCGGCCAGCTGTTTCCAATGGCCGCTTGTGCCGATCCGAGTCGTGCTACATAGAGCATTCCTGCCAATGCGGAAATGAATCCGACAATACTGTACAGCAGCACCCGGATCCGGTTCACCCGGATGCCCATCAGCTTACTGGCTTCTTTGCTGTTGCCGATAGCATAGATATAACGGCCGGTCCTGGTCCTTTGAGTAAAATAGAGAATACAGATCAGCACCACGATCATGAAGATAAATGGGATTGGGATCGGACCGAGACTTCCTTTTCCCAGGAAGAAGATCTCTTCCGGAATGTTTGTAATGGCTTTTCCCTTTGTGATGACCAGCGTAATGCCTCCGTACAGAGACTGCATACCAATAGTGGTAACCATGGCATTCAGACGTAGACCGGAGACCAGCATTCCGTTGATGGCACCTAAGATCGCGCCGGATATCAGAGCCAGGAAAAATGACAGGAATGGATTGACGTGCAGTGTTGTCATCAGAAGTCCGCCGAAGACGCCGGATAATGTGGCGGTTTTGCCGACGGAAAGATCAAGCTCACCGATCAGCAGCAGAAGCGACTGCGCCACCGCGATCATTCCGATAAACGCCAGGTCACGCATCAGTGACTGCAGATTAAACAGCGTCAGGAAATGAGGCGAGAAGACCGATGCAACGACGATCATCAGGATCAGCACGCCGAGGATCAGCGTAACATTATTTTTCAGGAGTTTTTTCACAAACCCGCTTCTGTTGGTATCTTTCATCATATTATCCTGCATTATGATCTTCCTCCTTTGTTTCCTGCCCAATTCCCAGAATTGCTTTCAAAATCGTGTCTTTATTTGCATTTCCGTCAAATTCACCGGTCATACTTCCCTGATACATGCAGATGATCCGGTTGGAACATTTCCGGATCTCGTCCATTTCAGAGGATATCAGGATAATGCCAATGCCTTGTTCCGCCAGGCGTTTCATCAGTTTATAGATATCTGTTTTGGCACCGATATCGATGCCCTTGGTGGGTTCATCAAAGACCAGGATCTCGGGATCGGAACTGGTGCAGCGTCCCACGATCACCTTTTGTTGGTTTCCGCCGGAAAGGAATTTGATCTCCTTGTCGAAATCAGATGTTTTGATGTTGTATTCTTCTACGATCTCCGTGACCAAAGCCTTTTCTTTGGTTCGGGATATCCCGTTCCATCTGTTCAGCCTGTTCAGGGAATTCATGGAGGCATTGACGGAAACGCTGAGCTCCGGCAGGATTCCCTGGCTTCTGCGTTCTTCCGGAAGATAAAACATCCCGTTTGCGACAGAAGCGTGCGTATCGTTCTTTTTCCATTTTTTACCGCGGGAACTGATATTTCCTTCATAGACAGGAAGGTACCCGAAAATGGCCTGCATCAGTTCGCTCCTGCCTGCACCCACCAGTCCGGAAAAACCAAGGATCTCTCCTTTTTTCAGCTGGAAACTGATATGATGGAAATCCTTGCCGGAAAGATTCTCCACTTCCAGGATGGTCTCCTCCGTGACATTGCCGGAATGGAACATTTCCTGGTAATCAATGACTTTTCCGGTCATCTGTTCAACGACCCAGTTGATATCCACGTCTGACAGCGGTTCCGTAGCCACCTTCAGGCCGTTGACAAAAACACTGATGGTGTCGCCCAGTTCGAATACTTCATCCAGCTTGTGGGAAATGAAAATGATCGCCTTGTTTTCCGCCTTAATGCTGTTTACGATCTCAAACAGCTGCTGCGCTTCTTTTGTTGTCAGACAGGTGGTCGGTTCATCCAGGATCAGAACATCATATTCTTCCAGGGAAACGGCTCTGGCGATCTGCAGGAGCTGCTGTTCGGAAACCGAGATATCCTTGACAATATCAGATCCTTTCGCAGTAATGTGAAATTTCTCCAGGATTGGGGCTGCTTTTTCTTCCAGCCTGCGGTGTCTGATCCGGCCTTTGATCCCGGCCCGCTCAAAAGGAATAAACAGGTTTTCGGCCACGGTCATGTATTGAAACAGATCGATCTCCTGCGGTACATAGGCAATCCTCTGAAACAGCTTTCTGTCATTTTTGGCAGAACTGCCGCCGATCAGGATCTCACCGCTGTCCGGTTCATAGTTTCCTGTCAGACATTTGATCAACGTGCTTTTCCCGGCACCGTTTTCTCCTACAATGCAATGGATCTTTCCCAGCTCGAAGGAGATATCCACGTTTTCCAGTGCTTTTACACCGGGAAAGGTTTTTGTGATGCTCTTTGCCTCCAAAACGCTCATGGTTTACCTCATCTTTGTTTATCCGTAAGAAAGAAAAATGACGTTCCGGAGGCAGACTGTCAAAAGCCCGCCTCCAGCCGTCACACAAGTTATTTCATCATGTAAAAATGCTTAGTTCCAGGTTGTCTGATCCGAACGATCATTCTCCAGTGCCGACGATCTCGATCCACTCATCAATGTTATCCTGGTCAATGTAAAGGATACCGGTATTAACAAATTCCGGAACCGGCTGTCCCAGTGACATTTCCCAAAGCATCAGAACGGTCATGGAACCCTGCATCTGCGGCATGGTCGAGTAGGAGCATACGATCGTGCCTTTCTTGATGTACTGCAGGATCTGTGCCAGGTTCTCAGCGCCTACGAATGTGATATCCTCAGTTTTGCCGGCTTCTTCGATCGCTGCGGAGATACCGATGGGAGCAGCGCCGTCGCAGCACAGATATCCCTTCAGGTCCGGGTTTGCAGCGATAACTGCTGCTGCCTGCTGCTGGGAAGTCTGTACATCATCCTGGGAAGCACCGCCATCGATGATCTCGATGCCCGGATATTTCTCCAGAACAGCCATATGTGCTTCATATCTTTCGATATGGGTCGGAGCTGTAGGAACGCCGTGCATAACAGCTACCTTGCCTTCACCGCCAAGCAGTTCCACCAGTCTTTCTGCCTCGAGAGCTGCCTGCTCCGCAAAGTTATTGCCTACGGAGGAAAGACCGGAGCCTTCTACCACTGCATCAAACAGCATTACCGGAATACCCATTGCCTGGATCTCCTCGATAACGGATTTGCTGCCTTCATAGTCGACCGGGTCAATTGCGATACCATCCGGCTGTGTTGCTGCAGCCTGCTCCAGAATGGTGTTCTGTTCTGTTACATCAGCTGCGGAAGGAGCTCTGTAGTCAACGGTTACCTTAACGCCCAGCTGCTCGCTGAGTACTTCTGCCTGCTTCTGCGCACCCTGGTTTACAGCGTCAAACCATTCATGAACACATTTCGGAATGATAACGAAATTCAGGTCTTTCTCTGCTGCATTTGCGGTAATTGCGAATGCACAGGTGCCGACAATCAGCATGATCGCCAAAATGATGGATGTAAATCTTTTCATAATACCTAACTCCTTTCTTACCTTCTGATAAATTGGAAATCATACGAATTTGTACGTTTCTTACAAAAAAATATTACGCTTTGGATTTTGGATTGTCAATTTTTTCTTTCGTGTGCGAACATTTTTAGTTTCGTTTATGTTTCGATTTTAAAATAGCAGAAAATGAGTAAGAGTTTTCTTTTACTTGTCTTAGCCTGCCGAATATGCCAGGATCTCTGCCAGATCAGGAAGGTGGCGCAGGAGGATCGTAAAAAGGGAGACGCAATAATTTTAAAATATTGTTTTAAATTCAGAATAATATGTGATATATTATAAAAAAATAATACAGAAAATCTTCCTTGCCTTATAGATCATCATAAGGAACATGGAAAGGGGTAAGAACCCACGAGTCGGTCACTGTGCGCCGTTTCATGAGCGGCAAGTCAGATACATGATGGAAGATGCGATTTATGCCTGTACCATGATTCGTGTTTGCTTGAAGGTTGATTGCGCCTGCATGGTTTTTTCGTGCATGCGCAATTTTTTTATTTGGAAACTTTATGCGGGGGACCGGAAGAATATGAAAAAATATATCATCGGGAGAATTCTGTTTGTCATTCCCATCATGCTGATCCTGTCCTTTTTTACGTTTTCCCTGACGTATCTGTCTCCTTCCGATCCGGTGACTCTGAAATATGAACGGATGGGCGCGGTGCCGGACAGGGAACAGCTGGAAAAGGTGAAGGAAGAGATGGGGCTGAATGATCCGTTTCTTGTCCAGTATGCCCGCTGGCTGGGCAGAGTGCTGCAGGGTGATCTGGGTGAATCTTACTATTATTCCACCAGTGTCTGGTATCAGATTTCCCGCAGGATCCCCAATACACTGCTGCTGACCGCAGCCACGTTGGTACTGACTGTGCTCTTCGCCGTTCCGTTGGGGGTGCTGTGCGCCTCCCGGCAGAATAAATGGGTTGACTATCTGTTTCGGTTTATCTCCTTCTTCGGCGTTTCCATGCCCAGTTTCTGGGTGGGGATGCTGCTTATGATCCTGTTCGGGGTCCGGCTGAAATGGCTTCCCATCATGGGAAGCGGTGATCTGAAGCATCTCGTCCTTCCGGCGGTGACACTCGCGTTCTGGATGACCTCCATCTATATCCGCCGGGTACGGGGCAGCATGCTGGAAGAAATGAACAAAGACTATCTGACCGGAAGCCGGGCACTGGGATATAAAAGGTCCCGGATCATATGGACGCAGATCCTACCCAATTCGCTGCTTTCCGTGATCACGATGTTCGGGATGTCTATCGGAGCGCTGCTGGGCGGCGCCACCATCGTGGAGACGATCTTTGAATGGCAGGGCGTCGGCAAGATGGCGGTAGAAGCCATTTCGATCAAGGATTATCCCGTCATTCAGGGGTATGTGCTGTGGATGGCATTCATCTATGTCATCGTCAATCTGCTGGTGGATCTTTCCTATCAGATCCTGGATCCGAGGATCCGGCTGGGAGGTGACGGCAAATGAACATTTATGTCAGAAAAGCGTTAAAAACCCCGGCGTTTATGATCTGGTTTATTCTGGCCGTTCTGCTGATCCTGGTTCCGGTTGCTGCCCCGGTCATTGCTCCGCATGATCCGCTGGCGACGAATTACGGGGATTCCCTGAATCCCGGCAATGCGGAGTATCCGCTGGGAACGGATCAGATCGGCAGGTGCATTCTGTCCCGGCTGATCTATGGCGGCAGGACATCACTGCTGATCGTTTTCTGGGTGATCTTCATTGTCGCGGTCATCGGGATCGTGCTTGGCGTGATCTCCGGTTTCGCGGGAGGATGGGTGGATATGGTGATCACCCGGTTCACGGACATCGTAATGGCCATCCCTTCCACCGTGTTTGTCATCGCCCTGGTAAGCGTGCTGGGACCGGGCCTTCACAATACGATCTTAGCCATGTCTCTCGTGGGATGGACGGAATATGCCCGGTTGTCCAGGGCCCTGGTGCTGTCCGTAAAGGAAAATCAGTTTGTGCAGGAAGCCCGTATGGGAGGACTGAAAAGTCATCAGGTGGTGTTCCGTACGGTTCTTCCCAACATAGTTCCCTATCTGCTGGTGAATATCACGCAGGATATCGGTGCGCAGCTGCTGACATTGAGCGGGTTGTCCCTGCTGGGACTTTCCTCTCAGCCTCCGACTCCGGAATGGGGGTTTATGCTCAGTGAAGGAAGGAAATTTATCCAGTCCGCTCCCTGGCTGATCATCTATCCCGGCCTCACCATTGTGCTGCATGTGGTTGTATTTAATCTTTTAGGCGACAGCCTTCGAGATATATTGGATCCTCGTTATGTGAGGAAGAAAACAAACAGCCTGCAAATAAAAAGTCAAGGCTGAAATGATGAACTTTGAAAACTTTATACAGGTTGAATGAAGGCATAAAAAGAAGACTGCCGGAATGCCAGCCAGATGGATTAATTGAAAGGCAGGGATTAGTTTTCAGCCGT
>JAFWOB010000170.1 GCA_017510065.1 Parasporobacterium sp. | reverse complement strand
TTTGCGATATCTTCTGTGGTTCCCACACGCCCTGTCGGGATCACCCGGCTGGTCAGGATTTCTTCCTCATCCGGTTTGGATGAGAGCAGATTGTCCATCAGCTGCGTACCCTTGGTAGGTCCCGGGCACACGGCGTTCACACGGATTTTCTGCCTTCCGTATTCGATCGCTGCCAGTTTGGTCAGGGCAATGACGCCTGCCTTGCTGGGTCCGTAAGCGCCAAATCCCGGTTTCATGGCCAACGCTCCGGAACTGGTGGTGTTGACGATCGCTCCGCCTCCTTCCTGCTGCAGCATCTGACGGATCTCATGCTTGAGGCACAGGAAGGTTCCCTTCATGTTGGTATCCATTACTTTGTTCCAGTTTTCCAGCGACAGTTCCGCCAAAGGTCCAAAGGGGATCCTTACGCCGTCCGGACCCCTGCCCGCATTGTTAAATGCTGCATCGATCCTCCCCCATGCCTGTGCGACGTGTTGTATGCCTGCTTCCACCTGCGCTTCATCGGAAGTATCCATCTGCAGAAACATCGCTTCGCCGCCATTTTCCCGGATACTCTGCACCACCGCTTCTCCGGCCTGCACACTGTTTGCCGTGGCAATGGCAACCCTTGCTCCCGCAGCAGCAAAGGCCAGCGCCGTTGTTTTCCCGATCCCGGAAGCACCACCCGTAATAAAAACCGTCTTTCCTGTAAAATCCATGTCCCATCCCCCTGTCTGACCTGTTTTCATTTCTTCTACAAATAAGTATGGCATTCCTGTTTCCAGTTATAGGCCGGCCGCTCCAGCAAAAATCCGGATACAAAATCCTTCTGTCCTACAAAGGGATATTTCTGTCTTGCAGCCCATTCAGGTGCCGTAAATTCACGTTGAATAAATCTGCGCCAGTCCTCAAATCCATAGAACCAGATCTCGGTCATACGGTCCCAGTGATGATCTTCCGGGCCACCCTTCATAGTCTGCCTGGCTGCTTCTGTCCATTCGCCGGGGAACCGGATCTCCTCATCCAGTGCCCGGAAGCTGAAGAAACGCTTGACTTCTTCACAGGCGGCGATCTGCGGAGCCAGGACCTCATTATAATACCGATCCGCTTCATCCCGGGTAATACCCTCCGGCCAGCGCATCAGCTGGACCCATCTGAGCGGAGCCAGATCCTCCGGCGTCAATTCACTTCCTTTATAATCCTCTGTACACTGGGGCGGAACACAGATGCCGAAGCTGTAAGCATGTTCGGGCGGGGTAGACAGGCTCATCTCTCCTTTGGGACCCGGCAGGGGAACCTCCCGCCAGTACCCGGAGGTTGCCATCCAGTTGGTAATGCCATATTCCTCCACCTTTTCCTTATCATCCACAGCCACTGCCCGGAAGCTTTCAAAGCGTACCAGCCAGGGTTCGTATCTGCGGTATAATTCTGCGCCGTGTTTTGTCCAGTACCATCTCTCGCATGCCGCCAGGTTGTCCATATTGACAGTATGCAGTGCCATTGATCGGATCATCGGTTTCCTCCTTCTGTCCTGTCTTTACAAAGATAGCCGGCATAATTGCCGGCTATCCTGATTTCAAATCAAATGTTTTCGATTATTCCATGGTAACGACAACATATTTGCCATCCTGTACCTGAACAACCGGAGCTTCGATCTGCATTACGCCGTTCATCCAGGAGAATGGTCCCTGGCAGCCCTGGATCTCGGGGCTGTTGTTAAGCCATTCAGCGATAGCTTCACGTTCTTCCGCCAGTTTGGCAGGATCTCCTGTGATATGCAGGTCTTCGAAGCAGGCCTTCAGAGCCACGATCATGTTATAGAAGCCCTGGATCGGCGGATAAGTCGGAGCATCACCGTTATGGTCAGCCTTGTAAGCCTCAGACAGTTCCTGCCAGGTTGCTTCCGGGCAGTCAACATCCAGCATGTTGTATGCGTAGGTTCCTTCAGCAGTCTCGCCTGTGATCTCCAGGAATCCGGCACCCATCGCTGCGAATGTAGCATAGATCTGCTCTCCGCTTTCCACAGCACCACGTTCTACCAGTTCCTTACAGCATTTTGCCGCTTCGTCTGTACGGCAGCCCAGCCAGAATGCATCTGCACCCATGTTCATAGCCTGTACAGCCAGAGGTCCGCAGTCGATGGTACCGGTCGGAACTTCCACAGCGCCAACATACTGAGGAACTTCCTGGGCAAAACGCTCTACCGTTGCTGCCTGTGCAGTATCATCCGGAGAGTAGAACATCACAAGTTTTTCATAGCCCTTGGCTTCCAGCCACTGTTTGCACAGTTCCAGGTCCAGGATCTCGGAGTCGCCCATATATGCGCAGATATACGGAGCATACTCATCCAGTGCGGTAGAGACATAAGAGCCGATGTTCGGGATATGCTCTTCATACAGAATCTGTGCTTCTGCTTCACAGACAGGTGCTGCTACACAGCCGCCGATGAACAGTGCCGTATCCTGCAGCTGGGTGATATACTGCATACCCTTCTGCGGATCAAACTCGGTGTCATAAGGAACGATCTTTACCGGAACGCCTTCAATACCGCCTTCTGCATTGATCTTCTCTGCTGCATAATTAGCAGCCCAGATAGCCGGTTCGCCAACGAAGGAAACCGGTCCGGTGATTGCGGACAGAACCGGGATCTCCCATTCGGAAACTGCAACTTCACCGCCTTCTGCTGCAGGTTCTTCTGCGAGTACGGTACCTGCCATAAGACTGGCCAGCATTAATGCAGCAACTACCAGTGCTAATACTTTCTTCATAATTTTCTCCTTTCGTACGAAAAAATCAAAATATATGATCCATGGGTTTTGTCCACCATCTGAACAGTACATGGTTCATAACGTCACTCATGCTGTTTCCGTATTTCTGTGAAACAGTCCTGTAAAGAACTTCTTGATCTGTAATACCATTTTTCTGGTTACCAGTCCTTCCGGCCTCAGCATCAGAACAATGATCAGAAGGCCTGCAAAGATGTAATTACTCAGCTTCTGCACGGATTCCGGCATATATACATTGATGCTCCACAGCAAAGGCGCGGAAATAATAACGCCCCACTGGGTAAACCTTCCGCCCACAAACAGCATGGTCATGACATTCAGCAGGAAGGTAAAGCTGAAGGTTCCGGGGTAGATCACGCGGATATTAAATGCGAAGACGGCGCCTCCCACAGCTGCAAACACAGAGCTCAGTGTCAGCGCAACGATCGTCATGCGCTTGGTATCTACCCCCAGTGTCTGAGCCATCTGTGGATCTGTGGCAATCGCCTCCCAGGCTCTGCCGATCCGGGAATTAAACAGCCGGTACAGAAAGGCTCCGAAAACAACCAGGATGATCAGGGCAAACCAGGGAAGGGCCGGAACTTTCTGAATACCGCGAAGTCCTCTGGTGCCGCCCAGAAAGCTGATATTCTTGATAATGGATTGTATGATAAAGATCAGCGCCATGGACGATATTGCCGTTACAATGCCGTTCGTCCGGGAAAATCCCAGAGCCGGTATAAATCCGAAGATCAGACCTGTAATGATAGCTGCGATGATGCAGAGCCAGAAATTGAGCCCTATTGTTTTACTCAGGAATCCTGCTGTATAACCGCCGATCGCCATGACGTAAACCGTACCGTTGTACAGAAGGCCGGCGCGGAAAGGAATCAGAGCGCCCCATACAACTAAAATATATACAACCACCAGTGTGATAAAATATGCTAACCCGGATGACATCTCTCTTCCTCCTTTCTAATTCTTCGCCTTACGGGCAAACAATCCGTTCGGTTTAATAATGATGATGATCATCATGAATCCGTAGAAGATTGCCTCCGCCCATCTGCCGGGAAGATATGCAAGAGCCATCGCCTCTACAACACCCATCAGAATGGAGGAAAGGATACCGCCTTTGATATCACCCTGTCCCGCAAAGAGCATCAGGATAACTGCCTTTGTCGCAAAGCTGTCGCCCATCTCCGCGTTACAGTATCCGAGGCACATAATGCAGACCACACCGATAGCCGCTGCCAGAAGTCCGGCAATAAAAAATCCCAGAACGCCTGTCTTTCCGAATGGAACACCCAGCATCTTGGCAACCCGCAGGTTCTGCGCCATGGCTCTCATTGCCCGTCCTTCAGAGCTCTTGAACAGATACATGGAAATGATAATGGCGATCACAACACAGGCTGCCAGCGCTACGATACTGGCGACAGATACGGTAATCGCTCCAACCTGGAACTTGGTCGTGAAAATCTTCATATCATCGTTAAAGCTTAATACCTGTCCGGAATTAAAGAAGTTAACGATCAGCTCGGATAAGATAATGCCGACGCCCATAGCCAGAACAATGGTTTCCAGATCGGCTCCGCGTTTTGACAACGGACGGAACAATGGTTCCGTTAATATCGTTACTATGACACCGGCTGCAAACATAGCCAGAAATGCCAGCCATGGCATTCCCGTCTCGTTATAGATCAGCCAGCCCACTGCCATGGTAAAAATACATGTATGGGAGAAGCCGTGATGTACCACATTTCGTACCAGTGTGATCAGGTTCATTCCCAGGACCAGCAGCGCATAGATACCGCCGGTTGAAAGTCCGCTTACCAATTGAGCAAGAAATAGTTCCATATTCTCCCCTCCTAAGCTCCCAGATACGCTTCCTGCACATACGGATTGCTCATCAGTTCTTTCGATTCTCCGTCCAGCACGGTTTTGCCCAGATCCAGAACATAAGCCCGGTCAGAGTACTGCAGTGCCTTTCTGGCATTCTGTTCTGCCAGCAGGATTGTAAATCCCTTTTCATTTCTGAGTTGTACCAGGATCTTGAAAATATTGTCCACATACAGAGGCGACAGAGCCAGTGACAGTTCATCCATCAGCAGCAGCTTGGGCTCTCCGATCATGGACCGGCCAATCGCCAGCATCTGCTGTTCACCACCGGACAGAGTTCCGGCCTTCTGCCACTGCCGTTCCTTCAGTCTCGGAAAGTATTCAAATACCATTTCCAGATTCTTATTGAAATCCACTTTATGATGGTAAACGCCCAGCTGCAGATTCTCCATGACGGTCATGTCCGCCAGCATGCCTCTGCCTTCCGGAACCACGGAAATTCCGGACTGGATGATCTGATCCGTCCGCATCTTCGTCAGCTCTTTCCCGTAAAACACGACAGTGCCTGTTTTTGCTTTCATCAGACCGATGATCGTATTGACCATCGTGCTTTTACCTGCACCGTTAGCGCCTAATACGGCTACAATCTCCCCCTGTTTTACTTCCAGATCGATTTTCTTGATTGCACAGATCGGGCCGTAATATACACTTAGGTTATCTATTTTTAATAACGTATTAGTCTGTTCCAAGATATGCTTCCACCACCTTTGGATCTTTTTGAACTTCTTCCGGAGTTCCTTCTGCTATTTTCGCGCCAAATTCAATGGCTGTTACCACGTCGGAAGTACGGGTAACCAGCTTCACATCATGTGCAATCAGAATAATTGTTGTGCCATGTTTTTTCACTTCCCCGATGATCCGTTCCATTTGTTCGGATTCTTCCATTCCCATACCGGAAGTCGGCTCATCCAGAAGCAGAAGTTTCGGTTCCATAGCCATGGCTCTGGCGATCTGCAGAAGCTGCTGATCGGCCCAGGCCAGTTCGCCCGCCATCTTGGAAGCTTTATCTTTGATGCCTACAAATTCCAGCAGGTTCATGGCATATTCTTCGATGGCTTTTTCCTGTTTGCTTTTTACAAACGGAAGATGGAAGAATGTGCCGCCGATATCCAGCTTTGTGCGGCCGTATCTTCCGGCAGCAACATTTTCCAGAACACTGAGCTTGTTCATGGTTTTCGGAATCTGGAATGTTCTGGAAATGCCCTTTTCGGCAATGATATTCGGCTTCATTCCGGAGATATCTTCTCCATTAAAGATCACCTGTCCGCTGGTTGGTGCATAGACTCCGCTGATGACATTAAAACAGGTAGTCTTACCGGATCCATTCGGTCCGATCAGACCATGTACCAATCCCTCTTCCACATCGATGCTCAGATCCTGGATAGCCTTAACGCCGCCAAAATATTTGCATACATTTTTCATTGAAAGAATGGTTGCCAAATTATCGCCTCCTGTCAGTTATATATTGTTTTGCGAACTCAATAGCTGCATTACATTTGATATGTTCTTCATCACGGATATCCTTGCAAAGCCAGCTTCCGTTATTTTGGGCATATGCAATCAGGAATTCCTTGCCCGCATCCTGATATTCTTTGTCATTTCCATAGATAGCGCCTAAAAGCAGCAATACTGCGTTTACCGGACCGCAGGTCCCCTGAGCCCTCATACCGCCTCCAAAATAAGTTCCCATTCGCTTGGCTTCTTCTTCCGATATTCCCAGCAGATCGCAATGTGGAAGCAGTGTCCGCTGAAAACAGTTAAGGTGCTCCGGCTCCCCCGGTTTTGGCTCCGGTACTCCCAGCCATTCTACGTTGTTTAGGTCAAACATTCTTTCTTCTCCTTTGTTGCAAATGTAC
Organism: Parasporobacterium sp.; assembly: GCA_017510065.1. Lineage (GTDB taxonomy): Bacteria > Bacillota > Clostridia > Lachnospirales > Lachnospiraceae > RGIG5612. The sequence goes on along the minus strand of JAFWOB010000170.1, from coordinate 773 downwards.
AACCTGCAATCGATATTCCGATCGTATTCTGTATAAATTTACATCATAAATGTAGCATCGAATATTTAATTCTGCTATAATTCGTTTCGTTAAGACTGTAAACCAAAAAGTTAACGGAGGATTATTATGACTTATCTGCAAACAGAGTATTTTCTGCGTGTAGCCCAGAATAAAAGTATCACCAAAACCTCGGCGGATTTGTATGTTTCTCCGCCTGCAATCAGTAAACAGATCGCTCTGCTGGAAGAAGAACTGGGTATTAAACTCTTTGTCAGAGGCGCGAAGGGAATGGAACTGACTCCTGCAGGAGAGATCATGTATAACCATTTTGCCAATCAGAAAACCGCTTTTGAATCAGCTTTCACAAAAGCCAGAAGCATTGAATCCTACCGCACGAACGTGCTGCATCTGGGCATTCTGGCAAAATGGGATCTGTGGAATGAATTCCATCAGATCAGACAATATATGAAGGATTCTCCTTCCCGTGCAGACGTGGAGCTGCATTCCTGCTTCAACCCGGGCGGTAATTCTCTTTTGGATAAAGGAGAGCTGGATGCCGTGATCTGTCTGGCAAACGATATACTGGTTTATTCCCAGCAGCATGATCTGAAGTTTGTGGAAATAGCCAGGGTCCCAAAGGTTTTTCTGTTTTCCAATGACTGTCCGATTGCCAGAAAGCCCAATCTGACACCTGCGGATTTTCAGGAGATTCCCATGCTGGTCATCTCTTCGAAAGCAGCCATAGACGCCCTGCAGAATAATATGAATCTCTG
>JAFWOB010000169.1 GCA_017510065.1 Parasporobacterium sp. | reverse complement strand
TCGTAAGGATGCAGCTTTCTCCCATCACAAGTTCCGGACAACTGAAGACAAGGGAACTGCCTCCGGATGCAGTCTTGTGACAGAACAGTTCTGTTCCGTCAGGTGATGATACCGTGATCAGGGTTCCTTCCTCATAAGAAACCGGGAACGTGATCAGGAAGGAGCATTGTTCTGAACTGGCGGCAAATCCTTCCGCCATGCCGGATGCTCCGCCTGCAAATACGGTTCCGCCGCTGATACTGATCACGCCGCCGTTTTCCGTTCCTCCGTCCAAAGGACCGTTCATACTGTTGGTAGGACCATCTACCACCGTATAACCTCCGCTGATCGTGATATTGGCATTGGAGTCCAGGCCGTCTCCGACTGCATTGACGTAAATTGTTCCCCCGGAAATATTCAGGTTCGGTGTTTCCCTGTTCGTGTCGGAAGCCGCCTCTCCCCGGCTGGGGCCGCCGAAGCTGCTCCCGCCGTTGGCATTGAACCCGTCATCATTGGAGGCAACATTGAGATCGCCTCCGGAAATATTGATCTGGTTGGCCTCTATCGCTTCATAACTGGTCAGGATGGTAACCGCTCCGTCCGACAGATCGATCTGCTTGTCGGAATGAAGCCCGTCGTCCCCAGTACTGATGTTTAAGGTGCCGCCTGCAATTTCCAGGATTTCCGCACAGTGCACCGCGTCGTCGGCAGAATCGATCGTGATCTCTCCTCCGGCAATTAAGATGCCCCCGTCAGCTTTTAATCCTTTCCGGCTGGGCTGGGAATCGGTAGAATTCCGATTTCCTCCCGGAGGGCCTCCGAAGGATTCTCCCTCTCCTGCTTTATGCTTGTAGTCTCCCTCTGTCTTCAAATCCAGAGTGCCGCCATAAACAAACAGGTTTTCTGCAGCAAACAAAGCATCCTGATCGGAATCCACATGGATCGTTCCGTCATTGACCGTAAGGACGGTCCCTGCTTTCAGGCCGTCTTTGCTGCTTCTTATATCAAGGGTTCCGTCGTTCAGGGTGATCCCCAGAACGGTCTGGATCCCGCTTCCTCCTGCTGTAATCTGTACTTCTCCCTCATTGAGGATCACTTCCCCTGCTGCCGGTACCGCGATCTCTGCTTCCTGCAGGACCTCCCCTGTTTCAGGATCGGTTACCGCCGCTGCTGCGATCTCTTCTTCCCGTTCTGCCTTGATCCCGTCATCTTCCGAGGTGATCGTCAGTTTTCCGCCGTTCATACAGAACAGATCTTTTGCCTTCACCGCATTGTTTTTCGCATAAACCGTAATGTCACCGGATTCCACAGTAAGGGATTTGGTGACATGGATCCCGTTGTTCAGGTATCCGTTCACCGTCAGGGAACCGCTGCCACGGATCAGCGTTTCTGCTTTGCTGTGGAAAGCTCCGCCCTTTGCATCTTCTTCCTCCGTATCTTCAGCCGCGGTATCTGATGTGGTCTCAGCTGCAATGCTCCCGCTGGTCAGGACATTTTCCGTTCCGTCATTCAGGATGAGGACCAGGCTCCCTGTCTTGCTGACAGAAAGGGCTTCCCCTGCTTCATTCACAGCACTGAATCCGTCCAGCACCAGTGTCACTTCTTTTTTCTTTGCGGAAGAGATCAGAACGGTGCCTTCCAACGCGCCGGAAAGGATATAGGTACCGGCCTTTTGGATCTGAAGATCCTGCCCGTCAAAAGTAATCTCCAGGTTTGCGAGTTCCTCCTGTGAAATCTCTTCAGAGGATTCTGTATGAAGAGCTGTCATTTCTCCGTCCTGAAAACAGAGCGATACAGCTTCCTGCTTTTGTTCTTCCGTGAGCAGATCTGCTGCCGCTGCTCTTTTGCCTGTCATGGGAATGATCAGTGTTCCCGCAAGGCAGATCACCAGTACAGCTGCTATTAAAAATAACTTTTTCATATTGTTTTCTCTTTCAGGTAATATCTTCTCGGCAATTGTACCGATGTAATCGTATTATACTTTCTTTACAGCCCCATTACAATTAAGAATACCATCTTTCAGGCACTGCAACGATTTGCCGGGTATGCGTGATTTTGCAGGACCCCTTGCAACGATTTGCCGGGTATGAACGATTTTTCATAGGAAAATGCAATAAAAATGCGGGTATGAACGATTTTTCAACCGTTTCCGGCTCAAAAATCGCGCATACCCGTCAAATCGTTGCACGCCATATTTCAAAATCGCGCATACCTGGCAAATCGTTGCATGCCAAATCGTTGCATTCCGACATCCGGTTTTACAATGCCAGCCTCTTTACCATATTTTCATAATGCACGCAGGAGATCAATGCGGTGTCCTTCGTAATGCGTCCTTCCCGATACAGTTTGAGAAGACTCTGGTCCATGGTGCACATTCCCTCTGCCGATGCCGCCTGCATAGCAGACTCCAGCTGATGAAGCTTGTCCTCACGGATCATGTTCTGGATCGCCATATTGGTCTTCATGATCTCAAATACCGCCGTCTGTCCGCCGCCAACTACCGGTACAAGCTGCTGGCATACGACGCCCTTGAGGATCTGGGCAAGCTGGATCTTGACCTGCTGCTGCTGATTGCTGGGATACACATCCAGGATCCGGTTGATGGTATTGGAAACACTGCTGGTATGCAGTGTGCTGAACAGCAGGACGCCCGTTTCCGCAGCTGTGATGGCAGCCGAGATCGTGTCATAGTCCCTCATTTCTCCGAGCAGTATGACGTCCGGGCTTTCCCGCAGCGCTGAGCGCAGGGATTCCAGATATCCCGGTGTGTCAATGGAGATCTCCCGCTGTGTGACGATGGACTTGTCATGCCGGTGAATATACTCGATGGGATCTTCCATTGTAATGATATGTCCGTCTCTCGTCCTGTTGATCCGATCCAGGATACACGCCAACGTCGTGGACTTTCCGGTCCCCGCCGCCCCGGTGATGAGGACCAGGCCTTTCTTTGTGTCTGCCAGACTCAGCACGCTTTCCGGGATCCCCAGTGCAGCCGGATCGGGAAGTCCGAAACGGATCACACGGATCACGGCGGCGAGAGAACCTCTTTGTCTGAAGACATTGACCCGGAAACGACCCAGGCCGGAGACAGAAAAGGAAAAATCATCATCCGCCCCCTTTTCCAGGTTGGTCCGCTCTCTTTTGCTGATGTCATAGATCTCGTCCACCAGGACACGGATGCTGTCAGGAAGGAGCATTTCCCCGATACGGTTCTGACGTCCGTTGCATTTATATGTCACCGGAACCCCTGCGATCAGAAATATATCCGAGGCTTCGATTTCGATCGATCTGCTTAACATTTCATGAATAGTCATAGCTTTTCTCCGTTTCTTCCTGTCAATTCCAGGTTCCGTCCCAGAGGTTTCCGATATCGGTATCCTCTACCCATCTGCGCTCCACTTTCCAGGAGTCGATCCGGTATCCGGCTGAGCCTTCCGGCTTCAGCGCAATATCCAGTTTCATCGATCCCTGCTCGATCATCTCATGCACCATACCGTCTGCATCCGGCATCAGCACGATCCCCTGGCGAAGGTCATCGGCAGTTTCCTGCAGATACTGCTGCCCCAGGATCTCCAGGGAATATCGTTCTTTTACCGTTTCCGCATATGTCCGCGCAAGGCTCAGATCCGCCCTTGCTGTTGTAAAAGCCAGGATCGCCAGTACAGTCATACAAATGCTGATCACTGTCAGCAGAAGAGCCAGCGGGCCTAATTTTACAGGAACCTCTTTCATGATATCACCTCCGGCAGATACACTGCAGTTTCCAGCACATAAAGCGGCTCTTTTTCCTGTCCGTACCAGACGGATATCCGGCTGTTTACCAGGGTTCCGGCATCTGTCTGCTGCGGCTCCCATCCGGCCTGCACAAGATAGACCCCGTCGGCAGCCGGTTTCAGATCCGGTCCGTAATACGCCAGTACCCCTTCTTCTTCGTCATACTGCGCATTATTGTCTGTATTGAGAAGCTGCGCTAAAGCTTCCGGATCCCTCGAAGCGGAAACCGCTTCTGCTGCATTTTCCGCAAGGGTTACTGCATTGGTCAGCATCCTGGCGGATCTGCTTTCATTACGGCTCACTCCGAAGATCTGTGTAAGAACCAGCACTACCGTGACAAAGATCACGATAAGAACCAGTGTTTCAATATAAAATCCTGTTATATGCCGTCTCTTCACGAGGGTCTTTCGCTCCCTTCACTTCTCAGATTGATATAAATACTGCCTGCATCCGTGGTGACACGAAGAAGCCCTTCCTCCGAAAATTCCGGTCGGAACAGTTCTGTCGTTCCGATGGAGATATCCTGTTCGGGCGTCAGCGGCGCCTGCAGGGAGGCATAAGTTTCCTTCAATTCGCCTGCCGTACAGTAGATCCGGATCCCGTAGCCGCTCGTCCCGTCCGGGATCTCCAATACCGGCCCGTATTCCGATTCACTGATATAGACGCTCCCCTGCGCGTCATTTGCTGCAATGCAGGTGGTAAAATATCCCAGCAGTTCCCGGGTCTGATTGTTCCCGGACTGTACACCGACGATCGTCTGATAGGTTTTCGCCCCGAAAACGACCAACAGAAGAAAACCTGCCAGAAACAGGGCGGCGACACCGATCGTATATAAGCCCAGAAATGATCCTGATGAACGTTTCACAGTCCGTTCCTTTCTTTGCTTTCTTTATTTCGCACGCACCCGGATATCCGGGGGGAGATTGGAGGCAAATGCGTCATATCTCACATAAAAGTCCCTGGTATTAATCTGCAGTCCGTAGTTTTCTTCCAGATAACTGAGGTTTTCAGGGTATACGCCCTCCACAACATAACACTGCATGGCGCAGCGGCGCACCGCTTCCTGAATAGCAGCCGCGCTTTCCTCTGCCATGTCCTCTCCCGAATGGCCGGCAAATGTGTACACCAGTCCAAAGACCGCTGCCAGAGCCAGCACGATCCAGATCCAGAATGTATGTTTTTTCTTTTTATCTGAATACATCCGCTCCTCCTGCCTGTTCTCTTATCCTACGGAATTCATCATTCCGATCAGCGGAAGCATGACGCTGATCAAGGACAGTCCGACGGTCAGCACCAGGACACCGGACAGCAAAGGATCCACGATCCCTACCAGCCGGTCTACTAAAATCCCGCAATTTTCCTCCAGATGTCCTGTCAGCCTGACAAGCACCGATTCCATGTTGCCGCTTCGTTCGCCTGCCAGCAGCATCCTGCCGTAAACCGGTTCAAACAGATCCTCGTCATAGGCGGCCTGGGCGATGCTGTGGCCTTCTTCCATACGAAGTGCACAGCGTTTCAGTTTTTCTTCCACCGGAGCACAGTCTGTCATGGGAATACTGGAAAGAACTGCCTCATCCTGCATTTCTCCACTGGCAAGGAAGGTGGAGAGCGCTCCGGTAAACCGGAACATGCCCATATTTTCCAGAATGGAAGCACACAAAGGGATCTTCCATAGTATGGCTTCCACACTCTTGCGCCGTCCGCTGTACCACAGGACGATCCCGATCACAAGGGCTGCCGTAATGAGAAGCATGACGGCAAGAGCAAACCAGCAGAAGATATAAGCCCATCTCACATACCCGTAAGCGGAAGCGGTCAGGGAGCCGGTCAGATTGTTATAAACCCCTGTAAATGCAGGAAGCACCATAGCAAGCATGACTGCCAGCACTGCTATGATCAGTACCAGCATGACTGCCGGGTAAGTGACCGCATTTCTCAGTTTTTCCGAAATAGTCTTCTGATCTGCATAGTAGCGGGACAGGCGGAACAGGATATCTTCCAGATGCCCGGAGGTTTCTCCCGCCGCGATCATTTTGATCGCATATTCGGGAAAGATCCCGCAATCCTCCATTGCTTCGGCCAGACCGGATCCCTGCTCGATCTTCTCCTTCATCTGGGAAAGTCCCTGCTCCAGGATACCTCCCGTCTTTACGGTACTGCTTCTGAGCAGTCCGACCGCTTCGTCCGTCTGAATGCCTGACCGCAGCATCATGCCCATGCTCTCACAGAATGCGCTGACGCCGAGATTATCCAGTTTCCGTTTGCTCATGATACTTCCTCCGTGTGTTTGCCGTGATTCCAAAACATTTTATTATAGATACACACTCATCAAAAAAATCATCAATACATATACATATCGCTGTAATTACTTCCGTCACCGATAAAATTGCCGTCTGCTCCGTTGGCGGAAAAAGTCAGGTCCAAACGGTTCCAGGTTCCTTCCGTCACCTGATAATCCACTGTCACCCAGCCGGTTTCTCTGGTATAGAACATATTCCAGGCATGATACAGGTCATCAGGAGAAACATATCCGAAGATGACCCTGGCAGGGATCCCGAGACTTCTCATCATTGCTGCCGCCAGGGACGCATAATCAAAACAGATTCCCCTGCCTGTTGCCAGTGTCTCGTCCGGAAACGGAAGATACCCGGACTGGACGGTCAGCGCCTTAATATGGTCATAGACCACGTGAGAACAGATATAGTCATAGATCGCCGTGACTGCCTCCAGAGCACTTCCGGCTCCTTGCGCCAGTTCTCCTGCCAGCTTTACGCATGCCGAATCCGGCGTGTAATCCGCGTAATCATTCGGCCGTAAAAACGGTTGAAAAGGATCGTCAAGATAGACCTGGCAGTAGTCCGAGCACATGATCGCGTATTTGGATCCCGAGACATTCTCCATGACCCGGAACAGGTATTCTCCATCCCCGCTCTGAAGCGGCAGAATCGAAGGGGTCCCGTCCGATGCAATATCATAGGTATATGTGATATCATCCTTGAGGACCTGGAACTTCAGCCGGTTTACGGAATAAGCCGATACTGCCACATAACCGCTGCTGACCGCAGACATATCGATCCGGGCATTCCCATAATCATATGCCAGCTCCTCATGGAACGCTGAGTCCAGGAACCCGGCGGGCTCCCAGGCAAAGACCTGCAGGCACAGAACAATACAGATACTGCAGCACATACATACTGCAGCCAGCCTGATTCTGAAATTCTTTCTGAAAGCCGGACGAAGGATCCGGCACAAAACTGTTCTGTACATTTTGCCTTGCGGTTACCTTTTTTGAAACGATACTATCTTTTTTATACACTAACTGGCTTTAACATGCAATCTTGTTTGCTTTTTCATAATCATCTTTGCAAATGCCGGGAATGGATATATAATAGAAAAAATGTCTGGCAGCATGTTTGTTTCATAATGGAGTTTCAGTATGAGTACAGAATTAGTTAAGGAAGATGCTCTGCAGGTAAGAACTCTGGGAAGGTTTTCCATCAGTTGGAAGGGAAATGTAATCATCGGTGGAGCCAATTACAGTGAATCCCAGTTTGTCTATCTTATCCAGGCTCTGGTGCATGCAGGATCCAAAGGCGTCAGCCGTACAGATCTTGAAGAGATCCTGTTTGAATCCCGGGAGATCACCAATCTGCGGCATGCTACTCAGAGTGTAATCTACAATTCTAAAAAGAAGCTGAAGCAGGCAGGACTTCCTGATGTCAATTACATCGAACAGAGAAACGGAATCTTTTACTGGACGGACAAGATCCCGGTCATAGAAGACGCTGTTATATTTGAAGAACTGTTCCATAAAGCCAAACAGGCGGAAGTTCTCGAAGAGCAGCTTAAGCTGTATCTGGAAGCCTGTTATGCATACACCGGCGAATTTCTCGGCTCTCAGGCCGGGGTTCTGTGGATTGCACAGGAAGCGAGACGCTATCACGCAATGTTCTGCACTGCTGCGGAAGAAGCAGCTGCGCTCCTTCGGACGCTGCAGGATTATACGCAGATGGAAACATTGGGCCGGTATGCCGCCCGCATCGATCCGCTGGCCAACTGGGAAGCGATCTCCATGGAAGCCCTGGCCGGACTGGGACGGTATGAGGATGCCATCCGTTATTATGATGAAACGGTACGGTATTACATGCAGGAGCAGGGCCTCAAGCCTTCCCGCAAGATGATGGATCTTCTGAAGGAACTCGGAGACAGGATGCAGCACACCCATGAAGTGCTGGACGAGATCCAGGACCATCTGTCCGGCCGGGCGGAAAAACTGAGGGGCGGATACCTTTGTTCCTATCCGATTTTCCAGGGTATCTACCGTATGGTGGAACGCTTGCTGGAGCGCGGCGGCCAGTCGATCTATCTGATGCTGTGCACCATCGTGGATGGGAAAGGAAATGCCATGCGCGAAGGTCCGGCCCTGGAGGAACTGTCTGTCCGTCTCGAAGCCTCCATACAGGAATCCGTAAGACACAGCGATGCCATTACCCGCTATGGAAAAGGCCAGTATCTGGTGCTTCTGATCAATACGACCCTGGAGAACTGCGCGGTGGTACAGAAACGTATCAATCACAGCTTTATCGTCCGCCGTCAGCGGTCGGGTGTGGAATACTATGTCAACAGCGTGATCTCACCGTATCATTAAAAGGGAAAGGGACCTGTCATGAATCGTTCGCAGATATATATAGGAACCCAGAACGGTGTGGTCGTCTGTATTGACAAGATCATCAACAGGGAGATGACCGGCCGGTTTTACCATAGTTACAGTACGGAAGCAGGCGTGTTCAGAAATCTGGGCCATCTTCTGTTCCAGATGGAAACTCTGTTCAATGAACTGCATTTTCCGTATCCTTCTACCAATGAAAGAACATTCGGAGCACCGGAAGCCCCCCGCACAGAGGGCGGCAGAAGATTCCCCGAAGAAAAGAGAGAAAAAAAGATGAATGATGAACAATTACTTATGCAGCACGGAGATCTTGGAAGTTTTATCATCCGCGTCCAACACCGTCAAAACAGCAGCTGGCAGGGCCGGATCACCTGGGTCGAAAAAAACCAGACCGTATATTTTCGTTCCGTCTGGGAAATGATGAAGCTGATCGAAACAGC